>JARLHF010000010.1 GCA_031292375.1 Chlamydiales bacterium | reverse complement strand
CCCTGAAAATTATACTTGCAACTATTTCAGGCTGAAAGCCTGATTTATAAAAGCCTAGGGCACACGCCTTAGGTGCCCTCAGCACGTAATTTGCAGGCTGAAAGCCTGCGTTATAATTTGATGCTTTAGCTTAATTATTTTGTGTATGCAAGTCTTTTTTCTATATGCCTTGAGAGCATATTCAAGATGAGGGAAATCGCTGCATAAAAAAGAGCTACTAGGATGTAGATAGTAAGTGGTTCCATCTCTCTTGAAATAATATTCATCCCTGCACGAGTAAGCTCTAACATACCGATGGAAGATAATATGCTTGTGCTTTTTAAAAGAGACTCTAGTTCATTGGTAAGGGCAGGTATTATGTTTCTAAATACCTGTGGAAAAATAATGTAGCGAAGTGTTTGGATTTTACTAAACCCAAGTGTAAAACTTGCTTCCCACTGTCCAGATTCAATTGTGTTAAGACCTCCTCTAACTGTTTGTGCAACATATCCAGAGGAGCAAAATCCAAGCGCTATTACAGAGGCTACAAATCCATCTAAATTGATGCCTAAGAGGTCTGGCAACACAAAGTAGACGATGAGTAGTTGCACATAAAAGGGAACTGCCCTCAAAAAGAAGGTTATAACTTTAATCGGCGATGAAAGCCATCTTATCCTACAGCGAGTAGACAAAATTGTTCCAAAAAGTATTCCTAGAAGGGTGCTCAAACAAAGCGTTGCGAAAAACACTTGCAGTGTCATTTGCACCCCCTTTAAAAGAAGGGGGAGCGATTTTATGATTAAACTTTGATCAAATGCATCCATAAGTTTACCTTAAGCCCCATTTTTCTTCCAACGCTTGAATTGTTCCATTAGCCTTAAGAAGGTTTATAGCTTTTTCCACATCGAGTTTTAAAACGGTGTTATTTTTGTTGATGCAAATGCCATTACCATAAGCTTGTTCCTCTTTTGGAATCGGAATTTGAATGACTTGTAGCTCTTTATATTGCTTTAAAAACCTTGGAAGCATGGAAGGATCTGCAAATGTTGCAACGGCCTTTCCATATTTTATTTCCATGAGAGCATCTTGGATGGAGTCTGTCTGCTTTAAATTTTTGAGAGAAAATTTTTCTGCGCATTTTTCTTGATAAGATCCAGCCTCTACACATACAACACAATCTCTTTTTGCAAGATCTTCAATGGATACAATTCTATCTGGTATCTTTTTCCAGAATAAAAGAGGCATCTCTACAGTATCTTCACCTTGGTAGTGTATCATCTGCATTTTTTGCATACGCTCTTCTGTTATAGAAACAGCAAATAATATGAGGTCTATTTTGTTTTGCTTTAAAGCAAGGAACAAAGGCTGCAATCCTCCCAAATCCTTTAAAACAAGTTTTTTATTTAAAAGAGTTGCAAGTTCCTTTGCAACAGAGATATCAAAGCCTTCATATTCCCCCTGTTCGTTTAAACAAACATAAGGGGCGTAGGCGCCTGTTGTACCAACTACTAATTCTTTTTCATTGTTAGTAGATGCAAAAATAGTAGCAGATAATAATAAAAAATTTAATATAAATAAAAACATAGATTAACTCCTAAAAAATAAGCGTAAAAATTAATTTAAAAATAAATGGAGGATGAAAAGGGAAAACCTTTGCATGCCAAGACTAAAAAAGAGTGTGCTCTTTTTTAGAGATTAAATAAGATGATGGAAATGATGAAATAAAGAAGAGGTAGCTGAAGTTTTTGAAAAATAGAGCGTTTGCTCCAATGCTTTTTGTAAACTGTCCATAATAGGGCCTACCTTCGATGCCAAAATTATTTTGGGCTTCCCTCTATTCTATAAAGATGATTCATTTAATGCGAGAAAAAATTATGTGAGTAATTTGTGGCCAAAGGGTGTTACACAAAAGTACTCTTTATCTTGAAAGTAGGTAGTATCTACAAGGCCTGCTTCAAAGAACTTTTCAAAAATAATTTTTTTGATAAAATCCTCTTCTTCTTTTAAGTAGCAAGGACGCATGTAACACCACTGTTTACCCGTTTTTTTGAGCATAAGCTCCGACTGAGTGCCAATGCCAGCTGTACACCCCTCTAAGAAGGTATGAAATGAGATCCAGCCATGTTTAGCAAACATTGCCATTTGCTTTTCTAACTCACGCAAGTGTTTTTCTTGGCAGAAGGAAGATGCATAGTCATGGATATGTAGGGGTAGGCGGTACAAACAATGTGCTTGTTGGTCATCTCTTAAAGAGAGAAAGGAATTTGCACGTTCAAGAGGTGTAACCTGTAAGTCTTGGAGTTCTACAAGCTGAAGCTCTTGTAACCTTTTGAGGAGAGTTGATTCTAGCTCATCTATTAATGTGGGTTTGTTTTTTATAGAGACAAGTGTTTGCTGTAACTTTTTAATGAAACCAAAGGGTGAGATTTCTTTTTCGAAACTAGATTCTTTTTTATTTTTTATTTTTTTTGAGAATGAGAGATGTTCTTTCCATTCAGCAAAAGGTGTAACCACCTCTATCCAACGATCCTGGAGAGAGACATAATTAATACAACAAATGAAGTTAAATTCTAGAAACAGCATGAGCTCTTCAAACTCTTCTTTTTTATAGCTATATTTTTCATGAAAGTAGCAAGAGGGCAATTGATGCTTTTCAGCCATTTCGAGGTCATTGATAATAGATTTGACGATAGGAAGTTCTTGAGTAAGCTCTGCTATATGTCTTTTAAAAATCCTGGGAGTTAGAAGATATTTTTCAATGATTGCTTGAAAAATATCGTCAGAGGTTCTTGGAAGGGCATACCAGACTGGAATATGCTCGATAGGAACTTTTTTTAGTAAGCTTTTTATGTATTCAATACCTGGTTGGAAATCTGGATCGAACTTTATTAACTGTGTTTCATAATATTTTCTTGTGTCCTTATCGACAATAATACAATCGAAAGATTTTTTTAAAAGACCAGATCTCTCTAGTTTTTTAAGTGAATTTACAATTTGAGTTTCATCTACTTCGAGTGCATCTACTAAGTTTGTAAGGGAAATAGATAAAGGCCCATCGACAATTTCTCTTAAAAGCTCAATATCAAAGGCAGAAAAGTCTGCCATAAGAAGGCGATTTTCTACGTCTCTTTTGTATGGGTAATCTGCAAGGTTAATCTTATTCTTTTTAGGCGCTGTCAGATCTGGCATTTTTTAACTTTATCTATTTTTAATTTAAATTATCACATAATCATAACACATTAATTGTTAACTTACAATAAATTAATATTATTTTATTTTGTTAAATTACATTTTTATAAAAATTTTATTTCGATTATTTTTTAAATTTTATAGTTGTTAAAATTTAAAAAACGACATAGGATGCATAAAAGACGATAAATTATTTTAAACTCTAGGTTATGCTATGTTGCGCTCTCGTTATATTGTTTTTTTCCTTCTTCTTTTTTCTTTTGGAATAGGCAACCCATTATTTGCAGATGCTGAAGCCGAAGATATTGCTAAAAAGTACTATCAAGGGGTTGTAAAAGTGTTTTTATATGATGCATCTCTTGTAAAGGCTCTTAATTTAGATAAAGATCAAGGATATCTTACAAGGGGATCTGGGTTTATCGTAACATCTGATGGTGTACTATTTACAAATAAGCATGTGGTTGAATGGTGCGTTGATGGGTATATGGTAGCTGATTGGGTAGATGAAGAGCATAAAGCCCATACTATGGACGTTCTAACTTATAAAAAAGGGCTGGAATCAGATCCTAAAGTTAAAAAGATCTATTTTGTTGGGCATGCAGTACCTATTGTACAGATTTTTCGCGATACAACAGGTGATGACTTTGATTTGTATAGAGCAGAAGTTCTAACAATAGGAGATAACTTTGATGGGGCTATGTTGAGAATCGTATCAGATATTGATGGAAAGCCTATCAATCGTGAATTTGTGGTTCTTCGTTTAGGAGATGCAACAAAAGTTCCTATGGGTGAGGACCTTGTCATTATGGGCTTTCCTGCCCAGTATGAAAATAGCGATCTTTCGATGGATTTAAAAGATACAATTACACTGAGTTTTGGCCGTCACAGCGGGCTGGATTACGTATTTGATGAAAACCCATTGATTAAGACAGATGCGTCGATTCATGAGGGAAATAGTGGAGGCCCTGTTTTTAATACAAGTGAGCAAGTGATTGGGATTGCAACGGCAATGGGTATCAAAACGCAAATTGGCTTAATTGAGCAGATTAATAATATGTACTACATTGCAGCGTCGTATCCAGATATTTTGGCAGTTCTTGTTAAAAATGGACTTGTTGTTCCAACGGGTAAGCGAGAGATTAAAACTTTATCTGGTAGAGCGAAACCATTGCCAAAGTTGCACTTTGCACCGCTTGAAAGAAGAAGAACACCCTCATAAGGTATGTTGTAGATAGCTTTGATAGGTGTTTTTTAGGAGCATGGCAATTGTCATGGGGCCTACACCACCTGGAACTGGTGTAATAATGGAACATTTATCTTTGACTTGCTCAAAATCAACATCTCCAATAATTTTTGTGCCTGCTTCACTTTGAATTTTATGAATGCCAACATCGATGACAACAGCGCCTTTTTTTACCATATCGCTCTTGATAAAGAGGGGGCTGCCAATAGCTACAATTAAAATATCAGCGCTTTGACAGATTTCTTTTAGGTTAGGAGTGCCACTATGAGCAACTGTGACGGTTGCATTGGCATGAGGCCCTTTTTGCATTAAAAGAATGGCAAGGGGTTTGCCAACTAAGTTACTTCTTCCAACAACAACTACATGTTTGCCCTCCACTTGCACATTTGCGTGTTTGAGAAGTAATTGGATGCCACCTGGAGTGCAGGGGATAAAGCCATCTTTGTTTCCAATAGAGAGTTTTCCCATATTGAGGGGATGAAAGCAATCGACATCTTTTTTAGGATCAATTGTTTCAATAACCGTTTGTGTTGAAATATGAGGGGGTAATGGAAGTTGTACCAAAATCCCATCAATCGTTTTGTTGTTATTTAAATTTTTAATTTCCTCTAAAAGAAGATCTTCACTTATGGAAGATGGAAACTTTTTTAAATAAAAGTTTATGCCAACAGATGTGCATCGCTTTTCTTTCATGCGAATATAGGTAAGAGAGGCTGGATGTTCGCCGACTAAAACAACAGCAAGACCTGGTTTTCTTGTTTGTAAATGTCCAATTTTTTCTTTAAGTTCAGCTTCAATGTGTAAAGCAATTTTTTTCCCATCTAGAATCATAACAGGTGTAATCTCTTGAATTTTATAAGAATTTAATCTATCATGTTTGCTTTAAGTTAAGCTATAGGATTTTTATGAAAGCATTAGTAAAAAAACATGCAGCTCCAGGTCTTTGGTTAGAAGATGTTCCTGAACCTACAATAGGTGATACAGATGTCCTCATTAAAATTAAAAAAGCAGCTATTTGTGGGACAGATGTGCACATTTATCAGTGGGACGAGTGGGCTGAAAGAACGATTAAAACTCCTATGGTTATCGGTCATGAGTTTGTTGGCGAAATTGCAAAGGTTGGCTCTCTTGTAAAAGAGCTAAAAGTCGGGGATCGCGTTTCTGGAGAGGGACATTTGGTATGTGGCCACTGTAGAAATTGTAGAAGTGGTAAAAAACATTTGTGTCCTCACACAATGGGTCTTGGAGTCAACCGTCCTGGTTGCTTTGCTGAGTATCTAAGCTTTCCTGCAGAAAATGTAGTAGTAGTTCCTTCTAGTATATCTGATGATCAAGCAAGTTTCTTAGATCCTCTTGGTAATGCAGTTCATACGGCACTCTCTTTTAGTCTTATTGGTGAAGATGTTTTAATTACAGGAGCAGGCCCCCTTGGACTTATGGCAGTTGCCATTGCAAAGTTTGCAGGCGCTCGCAATGTTGTCATTACGGACATGAACGAGTATCGTTTAGATCTTGCAAAGAAAATGGGTGCCACTGCAGCTGTAAATATTCAAAAGGAAAATCTGCGCTCTGTAATGACTTCTTTGGGAATTAAATATGGTTTTGATGTTATTTTGGAAATGTCTGGAAGTTCAAAGGCTCTCTCTTCAGCAATCGATGTAGCTTTTCATGGGGCTTGTATTGTTCTACTTGGTATTTTGCCCAAGCATAACTCTGATATCGATTGGCACCAAGTTATTTTTAAATGCTTGAATATTAAAGGTATTTATGGAAGAGAGATGTTTGGAACATGGTACAAGATGATTGCTATGTTACAAAGTGGTTTAAATATAGCTCCTGTAATTACGCATAAAGTACCCCTTAGTGAATTCCAAATAGGCTTTGATGCAATGCTTTCTGGTACCTGTGGAAAAGTTATTTTAGAGATATCTTGAGAGTTTATGGATGTAGCTTCCTATTGTCATGAGCATGCTTGTTGGATAGAAAATGAGCTTAGTAAGCTTGTCGAAGAAAAAAATCTTCCTTACAACGAGCTTTTTAAAGCAGCTCGCTATTCTCTGCTCTCTTCAGGAAAACGTTTGAGGCCTATTTTAATGATGGCCATTGCCGCAGCTTTCGGTGCAGATAAACAAAAAGCGCTTATGCCGGCTCTTGCACTTGAAATGATCCATACATATTCCTTAATTCATGATGATCTTCCTTGTATGGATAATGATGATTACAGAAGAGGAAGGCTTACACTTCATAAAGTAGTTCCAGAGTGGCATGCACTTTTGACAGGCGATTTTCTTCTAACCTATGCTTTCGAGTTAATTTCAAACGCACAATTAATTACAGAGTCACAAAAACTTAAGCTGATTTCTCTCTTTTCAAAAAATGCAGGGGCTCATGGAATGATTGGTGGCCAGGTAATGGATCTTATGAATGTTGGCAAGGAGATGTCCATAGAAAATTTAGAAAAGCTTCATTCATTAAAGACAGGTGCATTGCTTTCTGCAGCGGTTGTGGGTGGCGCAATCATTGCAGGTGTTGAAGATTATAAAGAAATAGAGGATTTTGGAGAAAAAATCGGCCTTGCATTTCAAATCATCGATGATGTCCTTGATGTAACGGCTTCTGAAGAAAAGCATGGTAAAAAAGTTAGTACCGATGTAATTAATAACAAAATAACTTATGTATCTCATCTTGGAGTTGAGGGGTCAAAGCAAGCAGCAAGTAATCTTCTTTCTTCCGCAAAAGAACATTTAAGAAAGACTTTTAAAGATTCAACATTTTTAGAGCTTTTGGCAGAAAAGCTTGTTTATCGAACGATATAATACCTTTTCATAAGCAGATAGACCATAAACCAAGAATAGAGAACATCTAGTACGGGATAGACAATAAGATCTGAGAACATCCATTCTAAAGAGGTGTGTACGTAGAGTTTAAAAAGTACGCCAAGTGCCTGCTCTAGTCCTGTTTGAATAAAAACAAACAGAAGTACAGACATAAGAAATGTAGCTATTTTGCTACTAAAAAAATATTCTATATTAAATATAGCTAGAAAAAGCATGCTGAGAGTCATGGTGATGGCATAATAACCAAAAGGCGTGCTGCTATTTAAAATATCTAGTAAAATCCCAATAAAAAATGAGACAAAAAGGGCTTGTATGGTACTTAGCCTAAATTTTGCAAGCACTAAAAAGGGTGCAAAAAAAGAGAGTTTCAAAAAAGGAAAAAAGAGAGGAATAATTAGCTGATAAGCAAGAGTTAAAAAGAATACAGGAAGCAGGTTAGTAGGCTCCTCTAGAAAATAGTATGCATGGTATGGTTTTTAAAATGAGTTTGATATCGAAAAAAAAGCTGTGTTGATCAACATATTGCTCATCAAGGGCTACGCGATATGCATAGCTTGTGTTGCTGCGTCCTGATGTCTGCCAAAGTCCTGTAATTCCTGGTCTAATAGATAAGATTTTTGCAGCTTTTACGCCGATATGTCGCTCGATCTCTTCCTCTACAACAGGCCTTGGCCCTACAATACTTAAATCTGCAACAATAACGTTCCAAAATTGAGGCAGCTCATCTAGCGATGTTTTTCTGAGAAAAGCCCCGATAGGAGTGATTCTTGGATCAGACTTGAGCTTATGGGTTTTTTCCCATTCTTGCTTTAAAGAAGGATGATTTGTAAGTAAATCATTGAGCCTACTATCCGCATCTTTATACATTGTACGAAATTTGTAGCATTTAAAGATTCTACCGCCCCTTCCAATGCGCTTGTGACCATAGAAAATAGGACCTTGTGACGTAGAAATGATAATAAGAGCAATAATGCAAAAGAAGGGCAAGAGCATAAGCAAGGTAAAAATGCTAAAAACAACATCAAATGTGCGCTTTAATGTATTGTGGCGCACGTCTATTGGAAAAATTTGCTGTAGTATATCTTCGAAAGAGGAGTTAGACTTTTCCATAGAAAAAGTTGAGAATTCATGCATCTTAATTGATCCAGTGTTGATCCAAGCTCTGATATATAACAATTTTTGTCTATTGATGTATACACAAAAATATACGAAACGAACTGAATAATTAAAAAAATGTTATATACTTTTATGGCATAATTATGATACAATAGCTATTATAATAAGATTAACTTTTAAAAATAAGGGTTTTTATGACTATAAATTGTTACCTTTCAGAGCACTTTTTTGAAAATCGGCTATATATTTCCACTCTTTCTAAGGAAAAGTTTAATAGTGTGATTTTTGAGAATGGAGCTGAAAAAAAGGGAGCTGGTATACGATGTTACTCAACTTTTATGGGCTGGTTTTTACAGTTTTTTGGGGTTGCCTCTGCATTTAATATCAATGGAAAATCTTATTATCTTAATCACAAGAGCATCTGCTTATTTTTGCAGAGAAACATTGAAACTCAAGGATTGGATACAGCTCAGAAAGTTGCAGCAAGACTAAATAGCCTCTATATCAATCAAAAACTAGGAGGCTGCAGCTCTAAGCAGTTGCAATGCATAAAGGCTCTCTTTTACGCAAACTATAAGGATTGCACTGACTTTTGTGATTTAATGACCCAGCTTAGTAAGATGAAAATTAGCAAAAGTTAATAGCTATGTGTATCGCCGCAACCACAAGATGATTTGACATTTGGGTTGGAGATCTTAAAGCCACCGCCCTGCAGGCCACCTTCAATGTAATCAATTTCTGATCCAAGAAGACGAGGAACCATTCCTTTCTTCACGTGGATATCTACGCCCCAGCACTCAAAAACGGCATCATCTGCATCTGGTTTTTCAGAGTAATCAAGAACATACTCTAGGCCACTGCAGCCAGCTGGCTGTTCAGAAAAGCGAAGGCCCCAGCCGCTCTTACCGTCTTCCTTTAAAATTTCTTGATATTTTAGAGCAGCTTTTGGTGTGAGAGAAATTGTTTCAGGATCAGAAGTTTCAGCTAAAAGATTGTTGAGGGCTTGTACTAATGCATCGACTTGAGGTAGAGTTTTTCCGTGGCTCAACATTCCAGCTTCTAAAGTTTCCCATGTTGCTGCATGGCATCCAGCACAGTGAAGACCTGCTTTGGAAATTTCATGAGCAAGACGTTGGCTTTTGTTTGGAAACATGCCAAGAATATCTTCTATTGTCATGTCTGATGTGATAGTGTTATTCTCTGTTGTCATGATAAGTCCTTTAAATTTAGAATGTTAGCGTTACTGAATTGCATTTGATTTTGCACTGACAAGCAAGTCGTTCTCTGTCTAAGCTGCCAAGAAAATCTTTTTCTTCTTCTGTAAATTCGGATAGATTTTCCATGCCGTTCACAACTTCTATGACGCAAGTACCACAAACACCCTCTGTACAAGCAAAAGGAACGCCTGCTTCTTCACAGGCTTCAGCAATAGGGGATCCATCTGGTAGTTCAATTTCTTCATTACTATCTTTGAAAATTAGCTTTGCCATCTTCAAAATCTCCTTAAAATTAAATATCGGGATAAATTATCTTCAAAAAGAGAGTTATAATCAAGTTGTTTGTGTATAATTCTTTGCAGCAGCTCTGGCTAATCTATCGTTGATAGCTCTTCCAAGTCCTACATCTGGAACAAATTCAGCAAGGATGAGGTCGACAGGAGCACTGTCAAGGGTTCTCATGGAAGCAAAAAGATTGCGAGCAGCTGTTGAAAGTTTACCATCGGGAGCAAGTTGTATATAACAACTATTTTTGTCATAACAATGTTGAAAAGAGAGAATAGCGATCTTTTTATGCTTATATTCTTCTAAAAGATTGGGAATAGAGCCCACAAGGAAGGGCTTTTTGGGTGCATAGTGACTTTTTAATTGTCCGGGGGCTTTGGGGTTAGAAGAAGAACAAGAAAGCACGTGAACGGGACCTATTAGTGAAGTAATTGCATCCATAGGTATCCCTCCAAGTCTATAAATGGTCGGAAGTTCTTCATTTTCAAAGCCAATGATTGTAGACTCAATACCAATATGAGAATTGCCTCCATCTAAAATGTAGGGAATAAGATTATGTAATTGATCATATACGTGTGCTGCGCAAGTTGGGCTTATATATCCAAACGGGTTTGCGCTGGGCGCTGCTAATGGAAAGGGAAGTGTTTTAAGCAAGTTGAGTGTGAGTGGGTGGGAAGGTATACGAAGAGCGACAAGAGGACTTGCACTGGTTACTAAATCAGGTATAAGTAAGCTTTTTGGTAAAAGAAAAGTAATGGGTCCAGGAGATAGCTTTTCAATTAAAATCTGTGCTTTTTTAGGCACATAAGTGGCTAGGGAGAAAAGGGTGTCCAGACTGTGAGTATGTACAATGAGAGGATCGAACACGGGTCTATTTTTTGTCTCAAAAATTTTTGTAACAGTAGCTACATCTAATGCATTACCTGCAAGACCATAGACAGTCTCAGTTGGAATAGCAACCAGCATACCTTGTAGTAGGCATTCTTTTGCTATGTTAATATCTTGGCCAATAATTGTGTTCATGACAGGGGATTCTATCATAGAAACAAGGTATACACAAACCAATTCTTGAACTTGTTTGTGTATAATTTCATCAAAAATCGAAATTGTTTTAAAGGGGGGGAAATTCGGAGTAGAGGGATTTGAACCCCCGACCTACTGCTCCCAAAGCAGCCGCGCTAGCCAAACTGCGCTATACTCCGTTAACTTGAAAGAAGATGGGAGATTAGCACGCATCATGAATTTTTACCAAGCAAAAAACTCTTGTTGCTTTCGAGAAAATTGCCTGATATCTTTGATGCGCTCGATTTATTCTTTAGGACTTTAATATCATGAAAGAGAAAATGCACTTTACACTTGATCCTTATCACGAAAAATACTCTAGCCTATTAATATTTGGCCCTCCTGGTGTTGGTAAAGGGACTTTATGTAAGTTCTTAAGTAATTCTGGAGTTCTTTTACATATCTCATCAGGGGATATTTTTAGAGGAATTTCTCCCAATTCATCAGCTGGAAAACTAGTTCAAGAATATGCAAACAACGGGTTATTATTACCAGATGAGGCAACAATTGCTATTTGGGAGAAATACATTTCTGGTCTCTATTTTACCAACCGCTATTATCCAGAAAAACAATATCTTCTACTCGATGGTATACCCAGAACTAAGCATCAAGCAGAAATACTAGATAAATACATCGATGTAAAAGGTGTTATTATCTTAGAAGTAGAAGATAAGCAAGTTTTACTCGACCGCCTGCAAAATCGTGCACTTTTAGAAAAGCGAGCGGATGATGGAAACGCAAAAATTCTTGCAACACGCATGGAAGTTTACGAAAAAGAAACAAGTAAAGTTCTTGATCACTACCCTCCATCGCTCTATTTTAAGATAAATGCAAATCAAAAACCCTTGGAAGTTGTAAGGGATGCATTAAAAGCAATTGTTCCATTAATCGTGTAATTATGTATGTACAAAAGCTTTATTTACGCTCCTTTAGAAATTATGATGAAGCATGCATAGAGCTCATTCCTGGAACAAACCTTTTTTATGGAGAAAATGCACAAGGCAAAACGAATCTGCTTGAAGCCTTAAACTTTTGTATTGCAGGAAGATCTTTTCGCACTCCAAAAACATCGGAGCTTATTTCCTATGAAGCCAAATCATTCGATCTAGAAGTACATTTTGTAAAGCATGAGATTGAACAAGTAATACGCATAACTTATGGTGGAAAAAAGCGCTTAATTTGCCATAACAGCACGGAATATACATCCTTTATCCAGCTTGTAGGTTTAATACAAGGTGTTGTCTTGACACCAGATGATATGGAACTAATTAACGCATCAGCACAACTGCGACGCCAATTTTTAGATTTACAAATTGCGCAAGTAGACCCTCTGTATGTGCATCACCTAACACGTTATCTTCGAGCATTGAAGCAGAGAAATATACTCCTTCGAAATAAAGCTCTTCTTGGCATTGAGAGCTGGGAGCATGAGTTGAGCGCCTCTGCAGCTTATGTATGTTTACAAAGAAGACGGGCTTTAGGGGTTTTAAAAAATTTAACAGAAACACTCTATTACAAACTTGGTGGTGGCAGTGAAAAGCTTTTGTTAGAGTATAGAGGGTTGATTATAAAAGAAGAGTCTTTAGAATCCATTCAAAAGGCTTATATCCATGCTTACAATAGATACAGAAATCAAGAAGTTTATATGGGATATTCTCTTGTAGGGCCTCATCGAGATGATTTTACGATGAAAATGGATGGGGTTGGTGTAAAAGATTTTGCAAGCGAAGGGCAAAAGCGGACACTTGTTGCAGCTCTTCGCTTTGCAGAGTGGGCGCATCTTTATCAAGAATCTGGCGAAATGCCCATTATGAGCGTTGATGATATAGGCTTAAGCCTTGATACAAGGCGCAAACAAAAACTGTATGAACATCTTATAACATTAGGGCAAGTGTTTGTTACATCCCCTGAAGAGTTATCTAAAGAGTATTTCCCAACTTCCATAAAGGTATAATCATTATGTCTTCTCCATCAAGAATTTCTCCAAGTACAATGGGTTCGTCAAGCACCTTTACAGGTAATATACCTAGTTCTAGCAATTCTTCTTCTACTATAGTTGAAGATATTGCTAGAGAAGCATTATATAACCAGAGCTCTTCTACAATCTCTAATATCAACGTGAGGAGTTGGAGCCACCATTTTTCTAAAGAAATACAAGAAGAGTATCTAAAGCTCATTTTCGAGAAAGTAAGAGAACCCATTATATGCGTTGTGGAAGGTAATTCAAAGGATCTTACAGAGCCTTCTTTTGCAACTGAGTTAATTTTTGTAATCCACACAACGGTAAGAAAGTATTTGGGAGGAAAAATTATGAGCACACAAGAAACATGTGCTTTTTGCTCTGAAATTTTAAAAAAGATATTTGAAAATTGCGAAGACGTACTCTCACAACTTATACCCCTTAAAGAACTTTATCAGAGGTATTTAACAGCCTTATTCAAAACAATAACAGGAGATTTTAACGCTTTTATAAAAGAAAATTATTTCAGTGTTTGTAAAAATACTCTTTTTAATCGAAGCGAGTTTATTAAAAATTGTAATGCTGACTTATGGAACGATTTTTATGATAAAACACTACGGGAAAGTTCTTCTTTGAATAGATGGTTATTTTGGATGCATTTAGAGTTTTGTTATTTTTCTAGTGTGGAAAAAAGTCTAAGCATGGATATGCTAAGGCTTCGATGTACTCCAGAAGTTTCTTGGTTTCAAGAAGCGCAAGTTAGGACTTTGGCTGCACTAGGTGAAGACGAACTCACTTCAGAACAGGTGATTATTTTTAACTTAATAATGGATGAAGTTGAGAAGTCGGGAGATTCATTTGAAAGTATTGCAGAAGGAAATGGGCTTGACGAGGTATTGATTCAACGTATGTATCGTTATTGTGCACAGTCTTTGGGAATGCAAATACCCCCTGTTCTTCCCACAGAAAAAGAAGCTAAAGAGTTTGCATGGACTTCATGTGCTGAGTCACTTGCAAAAAATGCACGAGCATATAATGAAAACTTTTCTAAAAGTGAAGAGGGAAGGCAATTTTTTGTTGAGCAAGGCTTTGCAATGAAAATTTTAGAACAAATACGACAAAATATTCCATCTCACTTTGAAATAGATCAAGTAAAGCAGTTTTTGCAATGGCTTAGATATTCTAATAATGAAAAAACAGAGCTTGGAAAGTTGGTAAGGAACCTTTTGTATTACGCAAGTCCTGATAGTAGTTCAGCAAGAACTTCTGCATCCCTAGAGAGTATAAGAGTAAAAAAAGATGGCAGCGCCTTTCAGAAAGTAAATTCAAGGCAGATTCCTGAGCTTAAAGGCATGGATTTAATTATTTACCAAGCAGCTGCAGATCAATCTTCTGGAAGTATAGAAGTATTTAAATTGCTATTGGCGGATATGCAACTTGAACAGGATCAAATAGATAGATTAGTTGCTCATTTCAACTCGGTACAAACACTGCATACGCAATAATTTGAAGCCTAAATATACACAAACAATTCTTGAACTTGTTTGTGTATAATCCATGGCAATGCTGCTCTAAACCTCTTGCAGACGCATGGGCATGATAACAAAAAGAGCATTTGATGAATCTGTAATTACTCCTGGATTGTAAGAATCGATTAATCCAAGATTTACAGTTTCATCACGGCTATGTTTTAAAATGTCTAAAAAGAAGTTGGGGTTAAAGGCAATATGCAATGGCTGACCATTGTAGTTTACGGGCATAGAGACTTTACTTTCACCTACTTCTACACAGTTTGCGCTCATGATAAGTTCTCCTTCAACAAAAGAAAAGCGAGCAGAGCAATGTGTCTCTGTCGTAAATAAGATTACTTGTCGTAAAAGTGAGATAAGCTCCTCTCTGTGCAAAGAGAGCTGAATATCTGTTTTTTTAGGAATGACTCTTTGAAAGTCGGGATATTCACCTGTGAGCAATTTGGAAACGATGATGGATTTGGATGTCTCTGCAGCAATTTTGTCATTCATCAAAAAGAGAGTTGTCTCTTCTGTTTCATCATCAATTTTTTGTAGCTCCTCTACAAGTTTAAAAGGTAAAACAAGCGTTCGCTGCAAACTTTCATCTGCAACAATGGGCGCTGTAGCTTTAGCAAGGCGTTTGCCATCTGTGCCAACAAAAGTGATCATCTTGTTTGCAATTTCCATATAGACACCCGTAAGTGCATAGCGCGTATCCTCCTTTGAAGTTGCAAAGGATGTTCTGTAAAGGGCTTCTTTTAAGGCTTTGGGATCTATTTTTATATGCGTTGCATCTTTTAAGTCGGGAAGTTCAGGAAACTCTTCTTTTCTCATACCACTTAGTTTGAAAGAAGAGGGGCCTGCAACAATTTCTGTTGAACCAGATGTGGTGGTGGTAATTTCGATGGGAACGTTTGAGAGTTCTCGGATGAGCTGAAAAAAATGTTTTGCAGGAAGCGTTGTCGAGCCTTCCTCTAAGACTTTAGCTTCTGTAAAGCAGCGTATCCCAATCACCAAATCTGTAGCTGTCAATATGAGCTCATCATTAGCCGACTCTATAAGTACATGTGAAAGTATAGGAACAGTTGGCTTTAGGGGTACAATGTTTTGAATCTTGAAGATAAGTTGGGATAAGTCTTGTTTAGAAATCACAAGTTTCATGCATCACCTATTTATTTTTCTCGAGGTTATAGACCAAATCGTCATTAAAAAAAATAACAGGAAATAATTTAAAATTAGTTGGCTGTTGACAGAAGATCGGTTGATTATGGTATTATGCACCGCATGAATGAGAAACAAGCAAAACAAACAGATCTTGCAACGAATAGGCGCGCCTTTCATGATTATGAGGTTTTAGAGACTTTTGAAGCAGGTATTGTTTTACAAGGCACTGAAATTAAGTCATTAAGAAACCATGGAGGCAGCATTCAAGAAGCTTATGTAAAAGTTATCACGAATGAAGTTTTTTTAATTGGTGCAAATATTGCTCCCTACAGTTTTGGAAGTATCTATAATCATGAAGAAAAACGAGATCGAAAATTGCTTTTACACCACCGTGAAATTGCAAAGTTAAGGTCTAGTGTTCAAGAAAAAGGACTTACTTTGGTGCCTTTAGCTCTCTATTTAAAAAAAGGACGCGTTAAAATAAAAATCGCCCTTGCTAGAGGTAAAAAGCTCATGGATAAGCGAGCTGCAATTAAAGAGCGCGATGAAAAGCGCGATATTCAAAAAGCAATGAAAAATGCTTAATTCTCTATTGTAATAAAATAATTACTATTTTATGATAGTTTCTTTTTAATTCTATTAATAACAAGTTTTATAATAAAAGGAAATAATCATTATGTCATCACCAGGAATTCCTCCAAATGGATCTTATTCATTCAGCTCATTTCCTAGTACTTTAAACTCTAGTTCTGATGCGCGCACACAAAACAATATGGGTCATACAGATGTTAATATTACAAATGCTGCTCATGGAGCACTAAATAATACAAGCACATTTACAGTGCCTTCTACACCATTTGTACAGGATTTAGCAGATCGGCGGGCTACTCTTAATCGGCGGGCTACTCTTAAAGAGCTAATTACAACTGGTATACCAAATGATTTACAAGAAAAAGACGAAGATCTTGCTGAATATATTTTTGATTATGTTCAAGAGTGGTTTAAAGTACCTCCAGGTACAGAAACACAAGAAATAGAATCTCTTTTTGATGAGTTATTACTTGATAATCCTCAAATCTCTAGCGGCTTATGTGAATACAAACAAAGAGTCCTTGCTGAGCTAAAAAAAAGAGAAAATTCTCATAATGTATCAGAGAAGCCCTGGAACAGCAAGAACGAACTCATGTACGATGGCATGCTAATGGGAGCTGAGGGGTCTCAAGAAGGGGCTAAGTATGTGGCAGAAGATATAGGATACAATGAAAAATGGCAACAACAGATGCTTTCTTATTTTCAAAGTGAAAGACCCCTAGCTTCAGAAGAACACTTTAAGGAGGCAAAGATTAACCCTGACTGGGAAGTTACTGCTAACTTTCTTGAGAAAGACCTACAAATGCGTAATGACACTTTTAGTAATCCATCCATAAGTGATAGTTCTAAGCAATTATCAGCGACGTATATTTTAGATGAAATAAAAGAGAAATTAGGGATTGAAGAGCAAGCTTCGCTATTTATATTTTTAGGATGGCTAAGTAATCATTCAGTAAAATTTGCAAAGTTGGTCGATAACCTTTCGCGCTACCAGACTCTTATCACGGCTAGTAATTACCAAAATCAGCCTTATGTAGCCTCTACAACCACTGAAAGAAATAATACAAGCTTTCTTATGCAAGTGCAGAATACAGAACTTAGTGATGAAGAAAAAGAAGCTTATATGTTTCTTAAAGACATATCAACCAATAATGATGAACTTGAAGTATCTATAAGAGCTAATTTTCCAAGTACTGCAACAAAAGTACTCAACTATCATTGGTCATTAAAAGTACAAAATGAAGGCGGGGCCTCTTCTGGATATACAGAAGCTCCAAGATCTATTTCTATACAAGAACAAGGTGCAAAGCTTAGTGAACAAGAGGAGGAGACTTATCAAATTCTTGTAGCGTCGGGCAATGAAAACGAGATTGTAGATCTTATAAAAAGTAATTTTGCTTCAAATGCTATACAAAGAGTACTTAATTATCATGGAAGCCAAGTAAATAAAGAGTTTATCGTTAATGAAATCAAAAACCCTATTATACAAGAAATTAATAGAAACAGTAGGGATATTGCAGATATGTCCTTTTTTGTTGAGCTAATTAGTGTAATTCACATTGTTGCACAAAAATACTCAAAATATAATGCCATGGATATGGATAAGAAGGGTGAGCTTTACTTAGAGATCTTAGAAAAAGTTTTTGAAGAATATCCAGACTTATTAGGGGGTATTTCACGATTAAGAGCCTTTTGTACAGAGACTTGTCGACTTTTAAAAGAAGAGGCAATACCAGAATTTAATGTGTTTATGAAAAGCCATTTTGAAAAGGATTTCATGCAAAAGTGCAGCTTTCAGTTATTGGATGAATTTGATACGCGAGTGCTAGGTAAAGAGAACTTCTTGAAGCGAGGACTGTTTTTAATTTATTTGGACTGCAAGTATAGTAATGATTTAAAAGAGAATCCAAATCTATCTGAAATACTTTCTAAGTACTTCATAAATATTCCTTGGTACCAAGGAATAGCGCATACAACAATCCCTGTAATGCCACAAACAAGTATGTCATCAGAAGAGTTAAGTGATAGATGTCTCAAACAAATGGCTGCTCATATTCCCGCTACTTCAATATTAACTTGTGAGGATCACATAAAAGACGATCTTGCTATGAATTTATTACCATTTACAATGAACGAAGAGATCACGGATAGCAAGATTGCTGCTACAACGTTTTTAGGATTATTTAACAAACGTGCAGATGCTGAGTGCAAAACCAAAGGGACACAAGCATTTTTAACTTGGCTACGAGATGATATAACTTTTGCTATGTTATATGATGATTGGAATAAATGTATAGATATGATCTTAGAGGGACTTCAACAGCTTGAGACAACCGTAATCCATAGCGCAGATTAAAAAGAGAGGGTAATTATTATGTCATCATTACAAATTTTAAGTGTTACAAGTTCGTCGAATGGGTCGTTTGATACATGGACAAGCGCAGATGCGGATTTTCCTCCAAAAATGCCTGTTATTGAGAGTGTTGCTAGCAGGGCATTGAATAATTTAAGTAGTGCTGTAGCTGCTACAACAGACGATGCTTTTCAATTATTAAACTGGGAAAGAGTAAAGCAGTACTTCATTAATAAAGGAGTAGAGATTGCTAACATATCAGCACTGGGGGGAGATAAGTTTGTTAAGCTATTTTTAGGTTGTGATACCATAGAAAACTATATTAATGATTTTATAAAAAATTTAAGTTCTCTTGAACCAAACGGGGGATTAAACAAACTAGGGTATAACTTATATACGCTTTTGCATTTTAACATGAAAAGTGATCTCGAATCATTAGGCGGGCGTCATTTGATTAGATCTTTTATACAAGAATCTTTGGCTGCCTATGTTCAGCATCCAGTACAACACTCATCTCAGGCTAGTTTTTATGCCCCTTCAAGGCCACCTAAAAGTCTTGCTGAGATTAGAAGCGTTAAAAATCCAACAAGCAAGCCAACTGTTGCTGACAATTCATCGCTCTATAAGCATTTAATTGCTTACGTTGTTAACTCACATATTTCTTTACAAGATAAAAGTAAATTTCAAGGACTTGTAGAAGTAGCAGAAGGGGAAATGAAAACACTTAGAACACTTGTTCGAGATACATTTTCTCTAGATACGTCAGAGGCAATACTTCGCAAGTTTTCAGAGTTAGCAATAAAATGGAGAGAGCTAAAAGAGAACGCCAAATTGTATGTTAAAGAAGGGATAAAAACAAATTGGGTTACTGTCGTAGATATTGGTAGCTGGTTTGGCGAGACTGAAAGTGCTGGTGAGGAGATGCGATATTTTTTAGAATGGTTGAAAGAAGACTCTGAGTTGCAAATTCAGTTGCTCGTAAAAAGTATTGCGGATGGGCTTGAGGAAATAAGAGAATCTTTAGCGCAAGACTCTGTTGAATAATGCAAAGAAAACAACGCCCTGCAAGTGCCCCATGTAATGAGGCTCTCGTACGGGCGTTGTTTCGATGGCTATCTTAGTAGCCTTGTGGAGTTGCCATGTTGGCATCACCATTACAAACATGTTTCCAATAGTATTGTGGAACATATCTGCAATGTGTATCACAAACTGTTCTTTGAACGGTTTTGCAATCAGGTTCACAGTAGTATTCTGGCTCATTGCGGCAAACAGTTACTGTGTAGTACTGAGGTACATATTTGCACTGTTGTACTTGGTAGTATTTAGGTACCATGCGGCAGCATTGTTTTTGGCATGGTATTTGTTCTTCAACACAACGTTGAGTTTGGTAGTGGCATGGTTGCCAGTGCACATAACGACACCAACAATCATTTGTAGGTTGGTCGCAAGGTGCTGCAGGTTGTGTGTCTGCACAACAGTCTGTTGAAGCAGATACTGGTTGGTATACTGCTGGAGCAGATACTGGTTGACAATTTACTGAATTATTTGCTGCATTATAATTCACTGAGTTATAACCAGTTGTATTGTAGCTTGCTACATTGTACTGATGATCACCTTGATAAGGTGTATAGGTATATTCGCCGCTTTGAGCAAAAGCACCTGATGCTAACAACATACTTGCTGTTGCTGCACATAATTTGAGAGTTAGTCTCATGATGTTCTCCTTGTTAGGAATTTTTGGGTTGTAAAACCGACTTAATCGATCGCCAACCATTAAACCTCATTGTAATCTTTATTTTAATTTTTACAAATTATTTTTTGATACAATGCCATTTTATTTCATTTTAAACACTTATAAACAGGTCTATATTTATTAAAAAAATTATTAAAAAATATTGATATTAATTATAAATTTAAGCATAATGCCATGTGTTTTGTTGATTTTAATTAAGGAAGTCGAAATGTCTGTTTGTATTAAAGAACCGAATTATTTTTATAGAGATTTTGAACACGATTTACCAAAAAAAATAGACAATAGTTATGTTTCTTATATAACTAGAATTACACAAGTTGCTCTTCCCTTTATCAGCCTTTATGGGCATGCAGGAAAGGTGCTTGGCGTGGGCTCTTCTGCTTTAAGAGCTATTACAGCAACAAATGATCTTTATTTCAATCCAAGCCTCAAAGGTTTAGCCAATTTAAGCTTTTCAGTTGTAGCTATAGCAGGAAGTGTCTTTTTACATCCCGTTGGAATTGTTATCACATCGCTACATGATTTAGGACTTAATTTTTATGGCATCTACCAAGCAGTCCAAACAAGAGATATTTTAGAAATTACAAAACAAACTACGCAGGTTGCAAATAATACGCTTTATCTTTTTACAACGGTATTTGCATCTATTGAACTACAAATAGCATCCCTTACAGTACAAGTCATTGTCTCAGGTGTTTCCTCTATAAGTGAATTTAAAAAAGGCAATTGGCTAGAAGGCTTTGCAACTCTTGCAATGGGCGCTATTCGCATCCATCAAACTGTAGGGCAAGTTGAGCTTTTAAGGAAAAAGTGGAAAATAGAAGCTCTTCTAAAGGGCACTTATGTAGGTAAATTACATGAAAAATGGCAATTTCCATCGGACCATTTACCAGTTGGTATTGAAGTAGATGGAGTTAAAATTGTCAGCTGGAATGTTTTGAACAATGCTTACATCAATTGGGTAACAGAAAAAGATTCTCAAGGACTAAACGGCTCGCTAATTAGTGATCTGAATATCGTTGTTCAAAAGAATGGGCTTACAAAACGAGATATGTATGTAATTCAACTTATTCAAAGCATTGCCTCCTCCAATGATATGATTGCATTGCAAGAGTGTGGAATGCCTTTTCTTAGAGAGCTACAGGAGAATTTACCTACAGATTGGAAATTTATAGGCTTTCTTAATAAGCCACTTGTTGATCAAGATGTTACCTTGTATAATAGCAGACGCTTTACATATGATCCTACTCATTCTGAAGTAACATATAGCGCCTATCCAAGTGTTCCTGGAAGATCCATTGTGAATGGATTATTTAGAAGAATGGAAAATGAGGGCAAGGACATACGCATCGTCAATGCACACATACCTGGTGATCCAACGCTTCCTGGAAGAGAGGAGTTTGCGCGTTATGTAGCAAATGCTACATCTGCCAAAGAGATTATGGTAGCTCTTGGAGATAATAATTTTGAGCGACACGAGATGCTCGATGCTTATAAAAAAGCGGGATTATCTCAATTTGATTTGCACTCTCCGTGGTGTACAAACATTGATCCTTACACAAAAATGTCAAAGGCAATTGACCACATTTTTGTCCAGGGAGCCTTTTCTAGGAGTTTGGAAGCTGGAGAAATTATGCCAGAAGAGGGACGTCTTCAAGAGACAATAGATTTGCTCAACGGTTCTTAAGGAATTCAATTGCTGGGATGAGCTCACGAAATTGTTTGATAACATAGTCAGGATCTGCTCCGGAAAAACGGTGACGTCCTTGGTTAGACACGAACAATACCGATTTCATCCCTAGCTGTTTGCAGCCAAACACATCATGTCCCGTATCATTGCCTACATGGATGACATTTTGGGGGTTGAGCTTAAGTTTATCAAGAGCCTGTTGAAAGAGCCTTGGATCTGGCTTGCAATAGCCGTAATCCCCAGAGATAATAATAGGATCAAAGTAGTCAATAAGTCCAACTGTTCTAAGTTCTGCTTTAGCATAATAGGTCTGTGCGTTTGAGACGATGGCAAGTGGGTATTTGCCTTTTAGTTGGTCTAGCGTTTCTCTTACATCTTCATAAAGTTGTAGCTTTCTTACCATAGAAGCTCCTCGAAAGAGGTGAGCCATCACAAGGGGCAAATGCTTTAAAAATTCTTGGGGTAGTGACTTTGTGTGTTCTGTTTGCTTTAACTCAACAATTTCTTTCCAAATTTTTACTGCATCAAATTCTGCAAACTTTATGCCAGAGTCTGCTTTTTGTTTCTTTAATATCTGAAAATAGAGATCTTTTAACTCCTCTTTTTCAATGAATATTCCTTGATAACTTAAGAAGTTGCGGATTTTTCTGTAGATATCAATTATGCCCTCATCTGTTAGAATGTCGATGAGAGTGCCATTAACATCAAAAAAGATTGCATCAATTTGCATGAGAAGCTCCATTTAAAATCTGTTTTACTTCATGAAGGAGTCTGTGGGAATAACTATGTTCTATCCATGTATTGCGGGCAATACGCATAAGAGTGATCGCTATTTGGAAGGGGATGCGTTTTGTAATGGAATGAAAGGCATCTGTTTGGTTTGGAAAGTGCTTACAGTATTCCCATAAAAAGTGCCCAATAAATGGCTCTGCATCATGTCTATGCTTTCCATGGTGCATAAAATAGTGTTGTAGCTCTCCTACAATGCGGCCTAAATCAAAGATTCGATCGGCCCTTTTCATTCTTTCAAAGTCAATTGCAAGAATATTATTTTCCTTTGAAAAAATAAAATTGGGAGGCGTTGCATCACCATGGACAAGAACTTGTCTGTCTTGCCACATATATTCTTTTCTTTTCCAATTCTCACAAAGGTTTGTTAGCAACCCAACTTCAAAATGAGATAGGTTTTTTGTGCTTTTTAGCTGATTGACAAGTTGATGGAAATAGGTACAGTCACGATTAAAATCAACGGGGGTGTCTATTGCTGTTTGGTTGTGAAGTGTCGCCATAAAATAGGCAAGAAGGCTTAAAGTTTCAAAAAGAAAGTCCATTTTTCCACTAGACAGTGCACGCCTTATGATTTTGCAAAGAGATACACCATCAGCATATTCGATGATGAGTAGGCAGTTAAGATCAGGATTGTAGGCAATTGGTTTGATTACAGAGTGGGGATGGCAATTGAGGTGACAGTTTTGTAGATAAGTTAAATTTTGAAATTCATGATAAGCTTTGCTTGCGGCCTTTGATGAATTACCTCTTTCTGTAAAAAATTTTCCTACAAACTTTTTATGAGTGTTTATCTCTTTATACAGGTAAACTTTGTTATTGTGTGTGCTGCTATGTAGGCGATAAACAGCAAATTCAGGATTACCTTGAAAAGAAGGCAGGATTTTTGGTAAAACAACAGCACACAGGTAGTTAAAGAGTGGATCGTTCTTTGGAAGATTTTTTAGCTGTTTATGTTGCATATAAAATAAAAATTTTATTTATTACTATAATTGTGATGTTATACAGTTTCTGAAATTTTTTATATAAATTTATTTGAAGTTAGGAAAAATTAGGTGTATAAGGAAGAGCGCACAAGCGTCGTATTGCAAAATTGTGGACATAAACTATTTGCTATACTACACATGCCCATTATCAAAGAAAAAGTTCCAGCAGTCATGATTTGTCATGGTTTTGGAGGCAATAAAATTGGATCTAATAGACTTTTTGTCCTTCTAGCAGAAGCACTTAGCAGTTCTGGTATTGCAACATTGCGCCTTGATTTAAGGGGCGCTGGTGATAGTGAGGGTGATTTTAAAGAGACAACTATTTTTGGCCTATTGAGTGATATTGTGACAGGCTTGCACTTTTTAGGGTCCCACGAAAAGGTTCATCCTAATCGCATAGGAACACTTGGGGTCTCTCTTGGGGGCATGCTCTCCATTATGGCTGCCAAACAATTTAATACTATTGCAAGCCTTGCTCTCTGGGCACCTGTTGCTAGTAGCTTTCAATGGGAAGATGAAAAAAGCAGGGAAGTTTTGTCTCAGCATGATTATATAGAATACAATGGAAAACTTGTCACTAAACGCTTTTATGAAGAGTTTTTTATGATCGATATTGAACCTGAACTTCAAGCGCTTGGAAGAACGCCTCTCTTGCATATTCATGGACAGAAAGATTCCATAGTCTCGCAAGAGCATCAAGAAAAGTATAAATCTTGGAGGAAGGAAGCTTCTGCTGCAAATAAATTTATTACCTTATCAGAAATAGATCACTCTTTTTCTGATAGAAAAGAGCAGCAAATGATGCTTCAAGAGACCACAAAGTGGTTTAAGGAGACACTGTAATGAGCATAGAAATTTTAAGTTCTCTACAAAAAGCACGCCTAGAGTATAAGCCAAAAGTGCCAGAAGTGTTAAAACATCTAAAAATGCTAACTTTACAGCACCTAGAGGGCTTTGAAGTTAAAGAAGAGATAAGTAGGCTTTTTCCTCATCTTTTTAAAGATAGACGCATTACATTTGCTTTAGGAATACATAATGAATTTAATATAAAAAAAGTAGGGGTTGTATTTTCTGGAGGACAGGCACCAGGTGGTCATAATGTAATTACAGGTATTTATGATGCTTTACAAGAACTAAACTCAGAGGGTGTTCTTTATGGCTTTTTAGGTGGACCCTCTGGAATCATTAATAATCAATACAAGGAACTCAATGCACAAAGCTTAGCTTTGTATCGCAATCAAGGTGGTTTTGACTTAATTGGATCTGGTAGAGCGAAAATTGAAACAGACATACAGCTTAAAACAACATTAGATAATGTAGTCAAACTGCAGTTAGATGGCCTTATTATCATTGGAGGGGATGACTCTAATACAAACGCGGCTGTTTTAGCAGAGTATTTTAAAAAGCAATCTTGCAAAACATGCGTCATAGGTGTTCCCAAAACAATAGATGGGGATTTAAAAAATGCATTTGTTGAAACATCTTTTGGATTTGATACAGCTTGTAAAGTCTATTCAGAGGGCATTGGGAACATACAAAGAGATGCTCTTTCTGCAAAAAAATATACGCACTTTATTCGTTTGATGGGAAGGAGTGCTTCCAACATAGCCCTTGAATGTGCACTGCAAACACAGCCTAATCTTACCATTATTGGAGAAGAAGTTGCAGAGGAGAAAAAGACTTTAAAGCAAATTACAGACGAAATTGCTGATTTGGTTGTAGCACGCTCTGTAGCCGGAAAAAATTATGGCACTATACTGATTCCAGAGGGTCTTATTGAATTTATTCCAGAGGTAAAGAGTTTGATCCAGGAATTAAACATCAGCTCAAATCTTACACCCAGTGCCAGTGTATGTTTTCAGCTATTTCCAAAGAATATTCAGGAACAGCTTTTAAAAGAGAGAGATCCTCATGGCAACTTGCAGGTGGCTCTTATAGAAACAGAGAAACTATTCATAGCATTAGTATCAGAAGAATTAAAAAAGCGAGCAATCGAGGGTAGCTTTTCAGGAGTATTTACTCCTCAGGCACATTTTTTTGGTTATGAGGGAAGAGCTGCTCTTCCTTCTAATTTTGATAGTGATTATTGTTATTCACTAGGAAGGCTTGCTCTACTTTTAGTTTCCAATCACTTGTCGGGATACATGTGTGCTATACAAAACTTAAAAGAAAATTCTTTAAATTGGCAAGTAGGGGCAATTCCTCTTGTTCCTCTATTAGTCATGGAAGTGCGTAATGGTAAAAAAAGGCCTGTCATTCAAAAGGCGCTTGTTGATCTAAAAGGCAAAGCTTTCAATCAATTTGCAAGTCATAGAAAGAAGTGGCAAGTGAATGATGCTTACAAATCACCTGGCCCAATTCAATTTTTTGGGCCAGAGGATTTGACAGATGAGCGCGTTCTGTCTTTGTGAACACTTCTTTCAAGTTAACGGTAAGGGCCATTTTTGGTAAATGTTGAAGATCCTGAGTATGGTGATGGTGCTTCCCCGGTAAATGTTGAACGTGGTGGTAATGGAAGAGCTTCAGCAGCCGATGCCGATGTTGTACTGGTAGTTGCTAATAAAGTTGTTGCTGCTTTGTTAACGTCTTCGTCTATATATTTTTTTGTTAGGGAGTTTGCTGAATCTGGAGAAACTACTCCTACAATCCCAATACAGCAAGCAATTAGTTCAATTTTGCAGTGGGATAAATAGGTCCCGCGAAATGTTGCGGGATCTTTACTAAATCCAGACACAATAATAATTAGAAATAAATTTTTAATTGCCAGTATAGGGGCTATCAATGCCGCCAGGGCATAGTGCATACTACTATCAATCCTATAAATAGTGCGCATACAAGTTGTATCGCTTGCTTTAGATTTACTATTTATGGTTTCTGCAGCAGTCAAAAAGTCAATTATTATTGTATTAAAAGAAAGTAGCATATCCGCTACAACATCTATTGCCTTTTTGGGAGCGTTATTAATAGAAGAAGCTTGGTCTTTATCAAGAATTCTTTTAATATCAGGAGATTTTAAGGAACTTAATGCTGGTTGGGAAGTAGAAACTCGTGCTAATGATGACATTTGCAATATCCTTATGTAAAAGTTATTAATATTAAAGATATGATATATCTTTAATGTGATTTTAGTAAAGAAATATGTAGTTAGAGGAATTCCCGCTGCGGGAATTCCTCAGAAAAAAATTTAAAAAACATTATAATACTGATTTCTGAAAAAATAGCTGTTAACGATAAGAAAGTTATACACAAGCCAATTCTTGAACTTGTTTGTGTATAAATAATAACAGGGTGGGCAGGATCAGCCGAAACGGCTATCCTGCTAACCGTTTCGGCTGATCCTGTCTATCCTGTTATTATTAATTATTACATGACAATTTGGAGTGCTCAAGCTTGCTGATTGCCGTTGCTATTCATCTTAAAAACCTAGGGCGCACCCGCCCTAGGAAGAAGATCATTTTTTACGCTTTATGACATTTTTTGCAGCAAGTGCAAAAACCAAGAATCAACGCTACAATACCAATTGCAAGATGTAACCAAGCAACAGGTAGATTGTTAGAAATAGTTCCTAAAACAGGATCATTACCGCTCCAAAATCCAAGTATTGCCAGGATCACATAGATAATACCAACAACTTTAAAATAGATTCTGGAAGCACTTCTACTTGTACAAGCGACCCATAGACCTATAATACCAAAAACGATATGGATGACGTTATGAAGTGCATCGACATTAAAAATTCCAAAAAGTAAATCTTTCATCATCAATGCTGGAATAAATCCGGCTATTCCCACCAACAAAAAAACTATCCCGTAAATAATAGCAAACGCTGTCAATACGACAGACTTGTTTTCACTACTTGTGCTACATGTATTCATGTATTGCTCCTTTAAATAAAGTTTGACACACGAATACTGTATACATATTTATTTTATTTTGCGCAACATGAGTTATTAACTTACAACTTGTAAGAGCCTAGAAGATTTTGGCTTTGCAGTAGCTTTTGCAACGATGGGTTTAATCACTGTGCCAATTAAGTCGTAACCTGCAACTTGCGTAATTTCTACTAGATGAAGCTCTCCCAAAGCTTTTGCATTCCTACCATCATTGATAATGACTTGACCATCAATTTCTGGGCATTGACCATAAAATCTTCCGACAATGAGTAAATCGCTTTCGGGATGAAGACCATCTAGCATGACAGGTATCTGCTTACCAAGCCACTTTTTATTGCGCTTGGCAACCACTTTTTGTTGTGTTTGCATGAGATCTTGAAAGCGCTTTTCTTTAACTTCATCGCTTATTTGGTTATCGTATGTTGCCGCAGCAGCGCCTTTTTCCTGAGAAAATTTGAAAATCCCAATATGGTCTAAAGAGTGCTCTTTGACAAATGCTTTTAGCTCTTGAAATTGCTCTTCAGTTTCTCCTGGAAAGCCAACCATGAGGCTTGTTCTGATAATAATGTCCGGGATAGCATTTCTTAATTTAGTAATTGTTTGAATGATGTCCGACTTAGAAGTTTTTCTGCGCATAGCTGTTAAAATCGTATCATTGACGTGTTGTATAGGCATATCAAGATAGTGGCAAATACGTGAATCACTTTTAATTAGATCAATGAGCTCATCTGTAATTTCGTCAGGGTATAAGTAGAGAAGACGCAGCCAGAAATCTTTTTTAGTAGAATCTAACATCTCTTTTAAAAGAGCTGTAAGCCCATCTTTTTGTCCAGAATCCTTTCCATAATCGCCAAGGTCTTGGGCGATTAGGATGATTTCATGAACTCCTTGGTTTAAAAGTGCATGAAATTCTTTTAAAATTTGTTCAGTATTTTTACTTTTTAGAGGACCCTTAATTTTAGGAATAATACAAAAAGCACATCGTTTTCTACAGCCTTCCGCTATTTTCAGGTAAGCAAAATGCTTTGGAGTAGATACTTTTCTTGGAACTTCACCCGCTTCTAGGTAACTACGAGAGGAGGTAATGATTTCTTTATCCTCTTCTGTCTGAATAAGTTCTAAGATATGGTTGACATCACCAGATCCAAGAATATAGTTGACTTCGGGTATGCTTTTCTTAATCTCATCGCGGTGATGTTGAACCATGCATCCTGTAACTACAAGCTTGGCAGAATGCTTCTTTTTGTCTAAAAGAGCTTGAATAGTGTCTAAAGATTCTTTTCGAGATGCTTCTAAAAAGCCGCATGTGTTTACAACGAGATAGTCTGCATCACATTCATCTTGAGTCGCTTCATAACCCGCTTTAAGGAGTATACCAAGCATTACCTCAGTATCGACAAGATTTCTTGGACATCCAAGGCTTGTAAAGTGAACTTTATTTCCTCTTAAGCTGGCATTAAACATAGCAAAACCTTATAACGAATTTTAAGTTAGGGTAGGGTATGTTAGCAATAATAAGTCATTTTTTCAAGTTGTAATGATAATGCGTAAAAAAAATAGATATTCTTTATCAGACCATTGTGATGGTAAAAGTTTTTTTAATGTATGCGGAATGGTGCGTCATTTAAAAGAAGGCCTCAAGTGGTGGCTATCTGGTAAGCATCCAAATCAGTGGCCAAAACATATTGCTAGAAAAAAATCTAAATTTACTCCTGTAAGCAAAGATCATTATCATGTAACGTTTATTGGACATTCTACAGTGTTACTACAATGTGGTGGACTAAATATTTTAACAGATCCTATCTGGTCAAAGAGCTGCTCGCCAATCATCAGCAAAAAATTACAAAGAGTAACTTCTCCAGGGCTTTCTCTAGAGGACGTGCCTCCTATCGACCTTATTTTACTTTCACATAACCACTATGATCATTGTGATGTGCGTACTTTAAAGTATTTTAGAAAGAGGGATAATCCCAAAATTATCACTGGAATGGGCAATAAAAATAGGCTCAAACGTCTTCAATTTCAAGAGATTTGGGAACTTGATTGGTGGCAATGCGTTACTTTAGAAGATAAATTAAAAATAACCTTTGTACCAGCTCAGCATTTTTCTGGAAGATGGCCCTTTGACTATAATAAAACTCTTTGGGGAGGCTTTGTCATCGAGGGAATTGCAGGTAAAACTAAAACCATTTATTTTGCAGCTGACACGGGATATTCTCCACATTTTCTGGAAATCAAAAAAGTATTTGGACCTATAGATCTCGCACTTTTGCCAATTGGTGCCTACAAGCCAAAGTCTTTAATGCAGCTTGTGCATATGTCTCCAGAAGATGCTGTACAAGCTCACATAGATTTAGAAGCTAAAATGAGCGTTGCGATTCATTTTGGATGTTTTCATTTATCTGATGAAGCGTATGATGAGCCTGTAGTGGCGTTGCAGAGGTCTTTGTTAGAGCACAATATTGCCCCTTCTTCATTTTTAATTCTTGAAGAAGGGGAAGGGCGCTTATTGTATACACAAACAAGTTCAAAAACCAATTCTTGAACTTGTTTGTGTATAAGCTTTTATGCTTTGGGAGGCCTTTTTCTATCGATTTCTTTTAAATAGCGCTTACGAAGCCTAATGAATTTAGGTGTAACTTCGATCTGCTCATCATCATCGATAAAGTCAATGGCTTGTTCCAGCGTAAATAATCTTGGTGGAATGAGTATGATGTTTTCATCGCTACCAGAGGCTCTTACGTTTGTAAGTTGTTTAGCCTTGGTTGTGTTGATCATAAGATCGTTGTCGCGACTGTTTTCTCCTACAACCATGCCTTCATAAACTTCATCACCAGGAGATACAAAGAGTGTACCTCTATCTTGCAAATTAAAGCAGGCATATCCATTTGTTTTTCCATCACACATAGAAATAAGAACACCTCTTGACCTTGCAGGCATAGCACCTTTCATGGGTTCAAAGCGATCAAAAATAGAAGTTAAAATACCAAGACCTCTTGTCACTGTAAGAAACTTATTTCTGTATCCCATGAGTCCACGAGTAGGTATGAGGAATTCAATGCGTGTGATGTCATGCTCATCTGTATCTAGTGATTGCATTTCGCCTTTTCGCTTTGATAACTCTTCAATAACAGTTCCTGAATATTCCGCTGGCACCTCGATATGCACGCGTTCAATGGGCTCTTCTTTTGTTCCATTAACTTCTTTAATAATCACTCTTGGCTTTGAAAGAGTCATTTCAAAACCCTCTCTTCTCATAGCTTCAATGAGGACAGATAAGTGAAGCTCACCTCTTCCAGAGACGGTGATAGCATCTTGACCCGCTTCAGAATCTTCAATTCTAAGAGAGATGTTAGCACGTTTTTCGTGCATCAGTCGGTCTCTTATTTTATTCATCGTCACATGGTTGCCATCTTTTCCAACAAAGGGGCTGTTGTTAACCATGATATCAATAGAAACGGTTGGCTCTTCGAGGGTAATTGGTGGTAATTGAACGATATTTTCAGGATCGCATAAAGTATCGCCAATAGTAACTTCTGGTATTCCATAAAGGCCGACAATATCGCCTGCGCCAGCTTCTTCTAGTTCGATCTTTTCGATACCAAAGTAGCCTTGAATTTTGGTGACTTTATGTTTTGTAACAACACCCTCAGGGGTTACTTGAGCAATCGTTTGACCTTTTTTTACGGAGCCTTCCAAAATTCTTCCAGAGGCTTGACGGCCAAGAAAGTCGTCGTAACCAATGGTTGCAGCTTGCATAAGGAAAGGATTTTCAATAGCTCCTGGTGGAGGAGGTACAACTTCAACGATAAGTTCAAAAAGAGGTTGCATGTCAACGTGTTTATCATTTACGTTTTTAATTGCAAAGCCACCAAGACCAGATGCATAGCAATATTTAAAGTCTAATTGCTCATCGTTTGCACCCAACTCTGTAAATAGATCGAAGGTTTCGTTAAGTACTTTGTCAGGATCTGCATGAGGTCTGTCAATCTTATTAAGAACAACAATGGGGCATAAGCCTTTCTTTAGGGACTTTGAAAGAACAAAGCGTGTTTGTGGCATAGGTCCTTCTTGAGCATCTACTAAGAGAAGCACGCAGTTGACCATCCCAAGAATGCGCTCGACTTCTCCAGAGAAGTCTGCATGCCCTGGGGTATCGATAATATTGATTTTGAAGTCTTTAAAGAAGATGGAAGTGTGCTTTGCAAAAATTGTAATGCCACGCTCTTTTTCTTGGTCATAAGAGTCCATGACTCTTTCTGGTACAAGTTCGTTACCACGAAAGACGTTGGATTGTTTCAAAAGGGCATCGAGCATGGTTGTTTTTCCATGGTCAATGTGGGCAATAATGGCAATATTTCTAATTTTTTCTGGAGAGTACATATAAGGCTTATCTTTTTTAGGTGATTGATAACGGGGAGAGTATACTTTGAGGAAGCTAAAAAAGCAACATCTAGGATATACTCTTTGTAAACCTTTATTAAAACAGAAGTTATTTTAATGTCATTAGATTTATTTATAACATGTGCAGAAACACTTGAGCCTCTTCTTGTTAAGGAATTGCATGACATAGGATATGTGGATGCAAAACCCTCTTTTAGAGGAGTTACACTGCCTTACTCAATGCAAGCTGTTTATGAAATTAATTATTTATCAAGGCTTGCAGGAAGAGTATTACTACCGCTTGCAAAGTTTCCTTGCAAGGATGCAAAAGAGCTGTACACTCAAGCTAAAAAACTAGATTGGCTGAAATATATCTCTGAAAATAAAACATTGGCAATCGATGTAAATGGTAAGCATAAAGCTTTTAACAATACGCTCTATGCAGCACAAGTGTTGAAAGATGCACTTTGCGATCATTGTAAAGAGATTTGTGGTAAAAGGCCTAGCGTCAATGTGCAATCACCAGATGTTCAGCTTAGTCTATTTTTGCAAAATGATTATGTAACGATTAGTTTAGATACATCAGGAGAGCCTCTCTTTAAGAGAGGTTATAGAAGAGAATGTGTAACAGCTCCTTTGCAAGAGTCTCTTGCAGCTGCATTTTTGATGATGGCTAATTATAAAGGAGATGAAATTCTCTTAGATGTATGTTGTGGCTCTGGAACACTTCTTATTGAAGCAGCTCTTATGGCAACGCGCACACCTCCTGGGTATTTGCGAAGAAAATGGGGCTTTTTTAATTTGCCAGAATACTCTGAAACAGCTTTTGAAGATGTAAAAAAAATACATCAAGCGAAAATTTGTCCTTTAAAAGAAGGCTTGCTATATGGCTATGAGATCAATCGAGAGAATGTTAGAATTGCAAATGTTAACATACGCACAGCTGGTTTTCACGATGGGATACAAGTCATGAAGGGGGCCTTTCAAGAGGGTATGCTAAGTATCTTACCAAACTTAGTCATCTGCAATCCACCTCATGGTCTTCGCTTGGAAGATGAAGAGAGTTTAAAGCCCCTATATCGCGCTCTTGGAGACTTCTTTAAGCACAAGATGGCAAAGCCTTCAAAAGCTTTTATTTTTACAACCAGTCCAGTTCTTGCAAAAGAAGTCGGGTTAAAGCCTCACAAAAGGCATATTGTAAAGAGTAGTGGCGACGAGGGCAGACTGCTGGAATTTGATATTTATTAAAAAAATCCTTGCAAAAATAGAGAGGTCTGTTATAATCAGCCCGGTGGTTGTGGTTTTATACACAAACCTCCATAAATTATTACCCCGAGTTGTTTTTTGTTAGCGTCTATGCGATTTCGTTTTGTTTCCCTGTTTTATCTTCCTTGTTTTGTTTTTAAAGTTTATCTCCGAGGCACTTCCTGATTTCCATCTTTTTCCTTCTCCTATTTTCTTTTATAAAAAACTTGAGGTTATCTCTTGGTATGGAAATATTTTCATATCAATTTTTTCTTGGTAATACGTTTAATAAGGGCCTTAATTGTAGGGCTTGTAGTACCAATCGTCTTAGAGTGATTAGGACGTAAAATTTTTAATGTGTTTCAACAAAGGTGAATAAATTGAAACTATACGTAGGTAATATAGAAAGAACAGCTACAGAAGATGATTTGAGAGAACTTTTCCAAGGCTTTGGCAATATTGTTTCTTTAACGGTTATTAAAGATCGTTATACAAATGAATCTCGTGGTTTTGGATTTGTAGAATATGCTGATAAAGAAGAAGCAAAAAATGCAATGCAAGCTGTTAATGGTCAAATGCTCAATGGCAGGTCCTTAAAAGTAAACGAAGCTCAAGAAAGAGAAGAAAGACCAAGAGGCGCAGGTGGCAGCAGAGACTTTGGTGGTCACGGCGGCGGTCATGGTGGCGGCAGAAGTAGTGGTGGTGGTGGATATGGATCACGTGATGATTCTCGTGGCGGCGGCAAAAGAGATTTTGGCGGCGGCGGCGGTGGACGTTCACGTTTTGGTTCATAAAAAGACCTAAATATAATTAAAGCGGTGAGCAATCACCGCTTTAATTATTTTCAATTCATTTGAGTATAATAGACCTCTTGCATAACCTGCTTTACTTAAAAAAATTGATGATTTTTGAGCAGATTTTCCGTTAAATTTTGAGGTCATATATGAACATATGCCCAAAAAATTTGGCGATAAAGATACCAAAAATGGCAATTTTATTAAGCAAATGAGGTTGTGCAAGAGGTCTTAATGAAGATTATTGTCCTTGGCGGTGGTGCTGCAGGTTTTTTTGCAGCTATTAATATCGCTCTCAAAAATAAACATGCTTCTGTAATTCTGTTAGAAAAAGCAAGAGCTCTACTTTCCAAAGTAAGAGTTTCAGGTGGAGGCAGATGTAACGTTACTCATGCATGTTTTGATCCAAAATTACTTGTTACAAATTATCCAAGGGGAAACAGAGCCCTTCTTGGACCCTTTTACAGATTTCAACCAAAAGATACAATCGAGTGGTTTGAAAGTAGGAATGTCTCGTTAAAAGAAGAGGAAGATGGACGTATTTTTCCCGTTTCAAATACCTCTGAAACAATTATTTCTTGTTTAGTTACTGAAGCTAAAAATGCAGGCATTAAAGTGCTTACAGAGCATGCGGCTACACTTATTTCTAAGCATCAAATGGGTTTTAACTTATATTTACAAGATGAATCCCTTTTAACATGCGACAAGCTTGTAGTTGCAACAGGAAGTAACCATAAGATTTATGATCTTCTTGAAAGTCTTGGGCATACAATCGTGCCTCCTGTTCCCTCCCTTTTTACATTTACGATAGAAGATCCAGCTCTTCATAAACTCTCTGGCGTGACGCATGCAAATGCTCATATAAAAATTAAAGGAACACATCTTGAGCAAACAGGGCCTTTGTTAATTACTCATTGGGGATTTAGTGGGCCTGCTGCTTTAAAACTATCTGCTTGGGGTGCAAGAGTTTTACATGAAAAAAACTACGCCGTAGAGCTCATTGTAAACTGGACTTATGATTTTCACGAAGACGTTGTGAAAGAAAAGCTCTTACAATGCAGAAATTCTTTTGGTAATCGCACAGTTATTAATGATACGCATTTTAATATAGCTAAAAACCTATGGAAAACACTTATTTTGTCATGTGGCCTTTCTGAGAGTACCACGTGGTCGATGCTCTCTAATAAAGAGATCTATTCTATTGTCGAAAAGCTGCGCAGAGACACCTACAAAACAAACGGTAAAAGTACAAACAAAGAAGAATTTGTTACTGCAGGAGGTGTTTGTTTGGATGAGGTTGATTTTAAAACAATGCAGAGCAAAGTATGCCCAGGTCTTTATTTTGCAGGAGAAGTGTTAGATATTGATGGAGTTACAGGTGGTTTTAATTTTCAAAATGCTTGGACTACAGCGTGGATTACAGCGTGTTCAATAGGCTTCTTGCATAATTAGCTTTGCTTAGAAAAATTGAAATTTTTTGAGTAGATTTATTGATAAATTTTTCAAGCATATGTGAACATATGCTTGAAAAATTTAACGATAAAGATGTCAAAAAAGACAATTTTAACAAGCAAATG
>JARLHF010000009.1 GCA_031292375.1 Chlamydiales bacterium | reverse complement strand
TAACGATTTGTCTTATAAAATTATTGGAGCAGCTATTGAAGTCCATAAGGTGCTTGGAGGGCCTGGTTTGCTTGAAAGTGTATATGAGTCTGCATTATGTCATGAATTGTTGTTGCAAGGATTGCAAATTCAAACACAAGTCCCTCTAAATGTAATATACAAAGGGTGTAAAATTAGAGAACCACTTTATTTGGATATCCTAGTTGAAAATAAAATTATCATTGAAATTAAAGCAACAGAGAAAGAGTATCCTATTCATTCTGTTCAACTTCTTACATACTTGCGCTTAACAAGACATGAACTAGGTTTACTCATTAATTTTGGCAATAAACAAGTAAAAAACGGTGTAGAACGCATCATAAATGATAAATCTCCGTGTCTCCGCGTCTCCGTGTTTTAACTATTCAAGTTATTGATTAGCAGGTAGTTGAAAATCGAGCTGGCGTTATTAAGATAGTATTTAATTGTATTTTTCCAAAATACCCTGTAATCTGGAATATAAGGTTCCAAATTACAGGGTATTTTTATGGAAAGACAAGATTATCTTAAAAAAATAGAGCAAACTTATCGTGCACATTCTGTTTGTGCACTACTTGGCCCAAGGCAAGTAGGTAAAACTACCTTAGCACATGTTTATGCTGAGGGAAAGCCCCATGTTCATTTTGATCTTGAGAAACCAAGCGATCTTGCTCGTCTCGAATCTGCCCAACTTACACTAGGACAAATCAAGAATACATTGATTATTATCGATGAAATTCAAAGAAGACCTGATCTTTTTCCTCTCATTCGTGTACTTGTTGATGAGCATAGCGCAAAAAGAAAATTTTTAGTTTTAGGAAGTGCATCTCGTGATCTTATTCAACAATCTTCGGAAAGCCTAGCTGGACGCATTGGCTACATTGAACTTTCCCCTTTTAACTTAAATGAAGTACTAGGAGATATGCGCTTATGGGTAAGGGGTGGATTTCCTCGTTCTTTTCTCGCTATAGATGAAGAGACCAGTTTTCTATGGCGTCAAGAATACATTACAACCTTTCTTGAAAGAGACATCCCTAACCTAGGCTTTCATATACCTCCCGAGCAAATTCGTAGGTTTTGGATGATGCTTGCCCACTACCATGGTCAAATTTTTAATAACACGGAAATTGGAAAATCTTTAGGAATTTCTCATCATACCGCCCGCAAGTATTTAGATATTTTAGTTGGAACCTTTATGATAAGATTACTTACACCATGGCATGAAAATCTAAGTAAAAGACAAGTAAAAACACCCAAAATTTATTTTCGAGATTCTGGTATTTTAAATGCTTTAATTGGACTTCACTCTTTCAATGATCTAAGCTTTCATCCTAAAATGGGCTCTTTTTGGGAAGGTTTTGCTTTAGAAGAGATTATTCAAGAGTTTAAAGCACGTACTGAAGAATGCTATTTTTGGAAAATACAATCAGGAGCAGAGTTAGACCTTTTAATCTTTAAAAATGGAAAGAGAATAGGGTTTGAATTCAAATATACAGATAGGGTACGTAAAACAGCCTCTATGCAAACTGCTTGCAAAGATTTAAACCTTGATCACCTATTTGTTATTCATCCAGGTAATGACAGCTTTCCACTCGACGAAAAGATCTCTGCCCGCCCTCTCTGGATAATTCAACCCAATCCCTCTACAACACCTTTGTAAACGAGTCCTTTTTGTGGATCGATTGTAATCACTTGCCCATCTTTCAAGACATGGCAAGCAGCGTCAGCCTGCACAATCACAGGTATTCCAAGAGATTTTGCAATAGCCATAACATAGCGCTCTGAATCTACATCATCCACATGGTTTTGTAAAATTATACCAAGAGCATTTTTAATAATAGGAATATAAGAATCATTACACCTTGTAACTACAACTAAGCAGCCCTTAGTATTTTTTTCTAAACGAGAATCTGGCGCTAAAACAATTGCAACTTTTCCACTTATAACAGAGCCAGAACCTTTACTTCCCCTAACTACAACATCTCCTATGCTCTCTACCAACATCATGTTAGTCGTTCCAGAAACTCCAAATGGGTTGCCCGCAGTTACTACAACAAGATCGCCATAATTTACCAAACCCATTTCCAATGCAAACTGAGAAATTTTTGCAAATGCAGCTTCAAAAGTTGTTGCATCTTTGCAAAGGAAAGGAACAACTCCCCAATTAAATGAGAGCTGATTATAAATTTTTTCACTTGGGGTCATTGCAATAATGGGCTTTTCAGGACGCAACCTTGAAATAAGACGAGCGGTTCTTCCACTGCTAGTAAAGGTAAAAATTGCCTTTGCACCCGCACTATAAGCCGTTTTAACACTTGCAAGGGTAACAGAAGAGGCAATATCATGATAAACTCGTTTGACATCATGATAAAAGAATTCTCGGTAATTAAAGTCTCCCTCGGCCTCTTGTATCACACTTTTCATAACACGTACCGTTTCAACAGGATATAAACCAACAGCTGTTTCTCCAGAGAGCATTACACAAGATGTGCTATCATAGATAGCATTTGCGATATCTGAAACATCGGCCCTTGTAGGCCTTGGATTATTCATCATCGATTCAAGCATCTGTGTAGCTGTCACTATAGGCTTTCCTGCAAGACAGCTTTTTCTAATCATCATCTTCTGTAATCTTGGCACTTGGTAGACTGGCAATTCAACACCTAAATCCCCTCTTGCTATCATGATTCCATCTGCAACTTGTACTATAGCATCAAAATTTTCTACTCCCTGAAAGCTTTCAATTTTTGCAAATACTAAAATATCAGGCTTTCCCTCTTTAATGAGGAGGCGTTTGATCTCCAAAACATTTTCTGCTGAGCGCACAAAAGAAGCTGCTATCAAGTCAATGTCATGCCTACAACCAAAACAGATATCTTCAATATCCTTTTCTGTCATAGCAGGTAGGTCTACTGCCTTATTGGGAATATTTACACCCTTGTTTGACTTTAAAATACCAGGATTATCAATTTCTACAATAAAGCCATCTTGCACAACTTTTACGATCCTTGAAGAAATGAATCCATTATCAAAAAGCACTGTCATACCTTCGTGTACTGACTCAAAAATAATGGAAGGCACAACTGTTACACCATCCTTAGTACCCATTACCTCCTCTTTAACAAGAAGAAGATGTTGTCCTGCAGTAAGTGAGAGTCCATCCCCCTCTACTTTACCAACTCTTATTTCAGGACCTTTAGTATCGAGAAGGATTGCAAGAGGCTTATTTGATCTCTTCCTTGCCTCTTTAAGATTGTTGATACTAGATAAGTGCGCATCATGCGTTCCATGGCTAAAGTTGAGACGAGCTACATTCATCCCAGCTTCCATAAGGGCTATCATCTTCTCAACAGTATTGCATGCAGGCCCAATTGTACAAATAATCTTAGTTCTTGTTGTCATCTATTACCCCTACCATAAATATCTTCAAACCGTACGATATCATCTTCTCCAAGATATTCCCCCACTTGAGCCTCTATAATTTCCAGAGGCACTTTTCCTGGATTTTCTACTCTATGCAATGATCCCTTTGGAACATAAATACTCTCATTTTCATGAACATATGTTTCTTGATCACCAATAGTAACTTTTGCAGTCCCTTTTACAATAACCCAATGCTCACTTCGATGGTAATGTTTTTGTAAGCTCAATATCTGCCCGGGACTTACTAGTATTTTTTTAATTTTATAACGCGTGTCTTGATCTAAAATTGTATAAGTTCCCCAAGGCCTATTGACAGTTACATGCTCTACAACTTCTTTTCTATTTGCCATTTTAAGCTTATCAACAAGACTTTTAACTTTTTGAGACTCATTTTTCTTAGCAATCAAAATCACATCATCCGTTTCGACAATAAGCATATCTTCTAAGCCAATTGTTGCAACAAGTCTTTTACCACCTAAGATCAAACAATTTTTAGTGTCTATATCAACCACAGAACCAAGTGTTGCATTTTGATTAACATCTTTTGGAAGCATTTCATAAACATTATCCCACGATCCAATATCAGACCAAGATAAGTTCAAAGGTAGCACAACCGCCTTTTGCGATTTTTCCATAACTCCATAGTCAATAGAAAGGGAGGGCATCTGATGAAAGTTTTTATAAGCATCATCGTATGAGCCCTCTAACAATCTATGAACGTCTGGTGTAAAATCCTCCATCTCTTTCAACATGACGCCTACCGAAAAGGCAAACATCCCAGAATTCCAGAGGTACTCGCCACTAGAGACATAGCGCTCAGCGGTTTCAAAATTAGGTTTTTCTACAAATTTATTTACTTTTGCAGTTCCATCCTCATACAAAACCTGCTTTTCTCGTTTAATATAACCATAGCCAGTCTCTGGATAGGTTGGCTGGATACCAAATGTGACAATATGCCCTTTTTTTGCAAGGTATTCTGCTCGTCTGACATAGCCCTCAAAATCTTCTTCCGGACTAAATATATGATCCGCAGGAGATACTATAAGAACATCATCTAATGTCCCCCTTTTCCTATCTACAATGTATTTTAATGCAAGAGCAATTGCAGGGGCTGTATTTCTTCTATGCGGTTCCAACAAAATATTGTCTGCAACTTCAAGGCTTATTTCTTTTACCTGTTTATTAATATCATGAATATATTCTTCATGAGCTAAGATAAAAATGTCTCTTGCAGGCATACAAGACAATTTCCTTCTAATTGTCTTTTGTAAAAAGGACTCACTTTCTCCAAAACTTAAAAACTGTTTAGGATAGGCACTTCTTGATACAGGCCATAATCTAGTGCCACTTCCACCTGCCAAAATTAATGCTTTCATATTCACTAAACCTTGCTATCAATAAATGCTCGAAACTCCTGTCTAAACCTCTCTGAAGAGAATCTTGCTGCATTGCTGCGACACTCTTGCAAATCAATCTTCTTTTGCAAACGCTCAAAATACTCTACAGCTTCAATAATAGATTCTTCTGTTTGTTCCATAAAAAAACAACCTGTAGGCTCATCGTGAGATGAACCCTTTATTGTCTCCAAAAGCCCACCAGATCCCAAGCCAATCACAGGGGTACCACAAGCTTGCGCTTCTAGGGGAGCTATACCAAAATCTTCTTTTGCTGCAAATACAAAAGCTTTTGCCCTTTGCATGTAATCTTTTAACACATTAAAAGGTTGAAAACCAAGTAAAGTAATATTATTGCTCACTTTTTTTCGTATCTTGTTATAATCAGGACCATCTCCAATAACAACTAGCTTTTTTTCTGGCATCTTTGAAAAAGCATCTACGATGAGGTCTATTTTTTTATAAGGAACCATCCTAGATGCCGTTAGATAAAACTCTTGCTTTTGATCTTCAAAGGAAAAACCAGAGATGTCAACAGGTGGATAGATAACTGTAGAATCTCTTCCATATACCTTTCGAATGCGCTTTGCAATAAATTGAGAAATTGCAATGAAATGATCTACCCCATGTGCAGTCCTAACATCCCAAAGGCGCATCCTATGCAACAGGTATTTTGCAATAGCTCCCTTCATTCCATGGTTTAAACCTGTTTCGTGCAAGTATTGGTGCTGTAGATCCCATGCATAACGAATAGGAGAATAACACATGCATATATGCAACTGACCAGGACCTGTAATTACCCCCTTTGCAACTGCGTGACTACTTGAAATGACCAAATCATAACAACTTACATCAAGCTGCTCAATTGCAAGGGGCATGAGAGGCAAAAATAAGCGAAACTTATTTTTTGCAAAAGGAAGTTTTTGTATAAATGTTGTTGTCACTTGTTTATTTTGAATAAAAGCTCTTTCATTCTTTGGAACAAAATCAACTACACTAAAAAGATCTGCTTCTGGATAGACTAAGAGCATCTGCTCCAAAACACGCTCTGATCCCGCATAGGTCTTAAGCCAGTCATGAACAATTGCAACGCGCATACATTGTGCCCTATTTTAGGAAGGTAACTCTAATTTCTCATAAACTTGAGGCGCAAACATTTTTTTAACCCCTTCAACTATGTTTTCTGGCATCTGATGTAAAAAATTAAAGTCTATTTTATGCAAACTTGCTAACTTCATATCGTGATGCATCATCTCTTTTACTAACTCCTCAAAGGATATTTTAGGCTTCCATCCAAGCTTTTGGTAGGCAAAGCTTGCATCGCCCAAAAGGGTGTCTACTTCTGCTGGTCTAAAGTGTTTACTATCTACTGCAACAATTACAGCGCCCTCTTTTACATGAACACTATATTCCTTGGGAACTTTACGTACAATACCCACCTCAGATACACCTGTACCATCAAAATCAAGCTCTATACCTACTTCTGCAAGTGCAAGCTCTATAAATTTTCTTACCGAGTGCTGCACACCTGTTGCTATAACAAAATCCTCAGCCTTATCTTGCTGTAACATCATCCACTGCATTTCAACATAATCTTTTGCATGCCCCCAATCTCTCTTAGCATCCAAATTTCCCATATAAAGACATTTTTGTATTCCATGTAAGACACGAGAAAGCCCCCTTGTAATCTTTCTTGTTACAAAATTATCTCCACGAAAGGGTGACTCATGATTAAACAAAATTCCATTACAGGCATACATTCCATACGACTCTCTATAATTAATCGTTGTCCAATACGCAAAAAGTTTAGCAATAGCATAGGGAGATCTTGGATAAAAAGGCGTTGTCTCTCTCTGCGGAACTTCCTGAACCTTTCCAAACAATTCTGAAGTAGATGCCTGATAAAAACGCGTTTTTTTCTCAAGGCCTAAAAGACGACATGCCTCCAAAAGACGAAGTGTCCCAAGCCCACTTACATTTGCTGTATATTCTGGCAATTCAAAAGATGTTGCCACATGGCTTTGAGCGCCTAAATTATAAATTTCATCTGGCTCAACACTTTTTATAATCTGATTTAAAGCAGGCCCATCCGATAAATCCCCCTCATGAAGATGAAACAAGCAACTTTCTTGATATTCTGTAAGTATCGAGTCAATACGTGTTGTATTGAGAGTAGATGCTCTTCTTTGAAGGCCATGAACGCTATAACCCTTTTGAAGCAAAAATCTTGCAAGGTAGGCTCCATCTTGACCCGTAATTCCTGTAATCAATGCTCTTTTTGGCATAATGTTTTCTCCCAACCATTTAAAATATCTTGCAGTGTCTTATGAAAGGGTATTTTAGGGCTCCAGCCCGTATGATCTTTTAATTTTTGAAAGCTTCCACGCATTCGCCTTTGCTCAGAAGGACGCATTAAGTTCTTAGAAGTACCTATAGAAGCATCTACTTGCGCAATCTTAAGAAGTTCTTTTAAAATGCACTCTAAAGAATGCTCAACACCCGTACATACATTGTAGACTTCACTATTTTCTCCTTTTTCAAGAAGAAGTAAATAAGCATCTACAACATCTCTTACATCGGTAAAATCTCGAGTCACATAGATGTCCCCTACATCAATAACAGGCTCTTGTATTTTCAATTTAATCTGCATGATCTGCTTTGCAAAACTAGATACAACAAATCTATCACTCTGAAAAGGCCCTATATGATTAAACGGTCTTGCCATCACTATATCAAACTGCTCCGAAAGGCTCCACTGATAACAAAGCGCCTCTGCAGACACTTTGCTTACTGCGTAAGGGTTTCTTGGCTTCAAGAGTTGTGATTCGATAATTGGCAACTCTTCTTCTTTGACAAGACCATAAACCTCAGAAGAGCCTACATATAAAAATTTTCCCTTAAATCCTGCTTTTTTTAATGCATTTAATAAATTAAAAGTACCAAAAAAATTCACTTCAAAAGTTCTTTTTGGATCTTCAAAAGATGTTGGAACATGACTTTGCGCTGCTAAGTGAATTACATGATCGATAGCGTGCAATGCAATGAAACTATAAAGCTTATTCTCATCACAAAGATCTATCCTATTTCCGTTCTTGTTTCCGTTGGCGTCCCTTAAAAGAACAATATCTATATGTTGCTTTACATGTTGTTTTACATATTGCCCAACAAAACCACTATCACCTGTCAAAAGGATCTTCATTTTCTAACAATACCACGAATCTGCTTTAAAAAGCCATATTGCTGCAACGGGAATTTGAGTGCCTTAATATTTTGTAATACTACAGACTTTACTCTTTCATTACCAAGCGTCAATCCTAATAAAATAGTAAATGGTAACATTTGGGAGGGTGTAAAAAGCCTATGTTCCGTCATCGAAGACCAAACTGCCACCCAAAACATAAGTCCAAGGCTACTACGAAGAAAAGAAGAATTTAGACTTAAGATGAATCGATGCATAGTCACAAGAAATAATAGAGTAAATAAAAACCCCAAGAGGCCTGTTTCTGCAAGGATGTGAAAGAATGTATGATGAGCATGTCCATCAGAGTAAATGTATTCTTTGGGGATATTTATCATAAAAATATGTTCTAGTCCCTCTAGATTATAGGGTAAATCATTATAACTTCCAAATCCTGTTCCAAAAACAGGAGAATATAACCATAGATATACAGCCCTTGGCCACAAAAAAAGCACTCTATCAACGAATGTATAACTTCTCTCAAAATTTAACTGAACATTTTGTTCTATTGAATCCATGTCTGCTGTAGAATAATTCAAGTCCCTTCCATAAGAATCCCATAAAGTATAAGTAATGCTTATAGTTACAACCGTGATTATAACAACTAAAGTCATAATCTTTTTAATATGCCGCTCTTTTAACACATAATGCATAAAAACGGCTCCTACGAGCGCCAAAACACTCCCCCTTGAATCTGACATGTAAAGAGTAGTCAAATTCCCAATTACTATCAGTAATAAAGGCGTCGTCTTATTACGCAGCCACAATGCCAGAGAAAGTGCTGAAAGCATCGCTAAAAAGCCTCCTGCCGCATTATGTGTTAAAAACATAAAACAATAACAAGAACCTGCAAGCTCTTGGCCTATGCCAAAAAACTTATAACCTAGAGCTGCTATAAAATTAATGCTACTTACAATATAAACAAAATATTCTGCCAGCTTCTCTACATCCATAGGAAAGCACATGGCACCAAAAAGAACAATGGGCAAAAGAGTTGCAAATACATTGCCATCTCTTCGATAGAAAGAGTAATCTAAAAAAGCCGAAGGACTATATATAAGGGTCCAACACAAAAAATAAAACAACAAAACACTCGTTATAATAAGAATCGGATGCCATGTTTTTTGTCCTAATAGTAGTGCTGGCAATAAAATAATAAGCACCCCAAATGTAAGGCTAAGTGGTATTAGGTTTGTTAAAGTAAACAAAAGACTCATACAAATGATTGTAAAAACTACAAGACGCGCATTTCTAATCTTTTGAAGAGCATTCACTTAATTACCCTCTGAACTATTTGCAATAAAACATCTTCAACCAAAACACCTTGTACACACTCCATACTTTTGCATCCTTTTCTTTTAAAACAAGGAGCGCAAAGCACAGGCTTTTGCAAAACATGTGCTCCAGTAATAGGCGCCCATTCATTTATACGGTTTATACCTGGATAAATGAGCAGTGATTGCGTTCCAACAGCTGAAGCTATGTGGCCAGCGGCAGAGTCAACACCTACTAACAGATCTGCTTTTTGCAAAAGTACAACAAACTCCTTCAATGTAAGCAGACTTACGCAAGTTATGACATTTGGTACATCTTGAACAAGTTTTACAGCAATTTCTTTCTCTCTTTTTCCCTGTCCTGTAATCACAACTGCATATCCTTTCGCAACGCACTCTTCTAACAATTTTCTCCAATTAGAAAGTGGCCACTCTTTAAATTGCGCCCCTGCCCCTGGATGAAAAACGATATATTTTTTTTCTAAGTTAAAGCGTTTTCTCAGACGATGGTAAAGAACTTCATCCTTGAATGAAAGCGTTGGCCTCAATGCAAGTAAATTACTTTGAGAAATAGGCAACAGACTAAGTAATTCGTTATAATACTCAATAACTTGCCCTTTTTCAAACTTCCAATCAACTGGGTGGGTCAATAATGGGCCAAATCCTCCGCTTGTAAAGCCAATACGAACAGGAATATTAGCTTTTTTCAATAAAGGTATTGCATTTCCAAGGTAGAAATAAAGGTCCATTGCTACATCGTAGCGCTGCTTTTGAATTTCTTTTAGGGCCATATTTTTGCTTCTATAATACTGCTTTATTTTTGCAAAAAAAGAAATATTAGAACGATTAAATTTCCAATGATCCACTACATGAATATGATCAATCATGGGGTGATTTTCTATAAGATCCTTTGATGAGCTACCCACAACAAAGCCAATTTTCACTCCAGGAAATGCTTGCTTTAACACAGGCAATACAGCCGTTGCATTCACAATATCACCCAAATGAGCAAGATTGCTAAGCAAAATACGCTTAGGAGGCAAAATGACACCCCTAAAGAGGGGCTTTCTCAAAGACAGAAAAGAGTCTATCATCCAAAGGATGTATTTAATTCCAGGATAGCGTACTAAATAGTTTTTTCTGTTCATACCTTGCTAATAATATCTGCAAACCCTTGTATCGAATGATAATCACCATACGTCTTTTGCATTTTTTCTAATAAAATTTTTAGACGCTTATCTGCAAGAATCTCTTGAAAATGTTCAAAAAGGTCTTTACGATGCCAATCTACAATAAAATCTTGTAACTGAAACCTCTTTAACTCATAAGCCATCCATGTGCCATCCGTAACTACGGGTATTTTTCCCGCAACAATTGCCTCTACAAATATTCCAGAAGTTGCAAAATGATAGATTTCGGGATCATAGGGCAAAAGCACCAGATCTGTTTTATTCATCCATTTCATATATTCTTTTCTTGAAAGCGCGCTTGAAATGAATTGAATAGGAACAACGTACTCTTTTAAATGTTCCCGAGCACTATCTGCTACAACAAGTTTAAAATTACCTTTCAAATCCCTTTTAACAAGATCTTGAATAACTTTTAAGCCTTTTGCAACGGTTGTATACCCTCCTGGCCACCAAAGAAGTGTATCTTTTTCCTTTTTCTCTTTAACAAGCCCATTACAATAATCTGTATGGGGTACGGGCAAAATGATTACTTCCTGTCTAAAAAATTCTCTTTGACTTTTTGCCAAAAGCTCACTATCTGCAAAAAGCTTTATCTTCTCTTTTCCAAGAAAACAAATTAGCAATTGATGCATGCATTTGTATATTTTAGCCTTAAATCCAAGTTGCTCTGGAGAATAGCGGTGAACAAACCAAACCTCAGCTTTCGGCCTCATTAAACACATGGCCAAGGTAAATCCCACCATTTGAGGAACAAAAAACTGTTCTAAGAAAATAACCTTTCTTCCCTTTTCATATTTTACTTTAGACAGGGCTTTACAAAGGGGAAAAAAGACCTTTAAAAAAATCTTTAATTTAGATAGAGGAGTCTTCCATAATACCACGCCATGCTTCTCACTAATGCGATCATTCCCTAGAACTTTTAGCCAACTTTCAGGTAAATTTTCTATACAACATGACCTTGGAACTAATGCCTCATGTTTCCATCCATTTAATCCACATGCTTTACCTACTGCTAAATTATATTGATAAGGATGCCCCTCTTCATAGCGCAGCATTGGTATTAAAGACCACACTTTCATCAATTACTCTTAATGGGTATAAGAACTTCTCTATTTTGTAAAAACCAAGCGATCGTCTCTTTTAAGCCCTCTTTTAAAGAAAGTGTTTGGTATTCAGGAACAATCTGCTTTAGTTTTTTAATAGATAATACTTTTGATTTTGCTCCTACATATTTACTTATATCAAATTGAATAGAAGAAAAAGAGTAACCAACCTGCTCACAAATTTCTCTTGCAAATTCTGCTATAGAATGCTCAATGCCAGCACCTATATTGATTACATGATTGGTTTCCATGTCAACAAGAGCTATAAGTGTTTTTACAAAATCATTGATGTGAACAAGTTCTCTTTTTTGATTCCCATCTCCCCAAAGGACCACAGGTTCATTGTAAAACAGGCCTCTTAGTATTTTTCTAATAAGGTCAAAGATAAAATGCATTTGCCTTCCATCTGTATGATAGCCAGGACCATAAAGTGTAGAAGGAACAAGATAGAGATAATTCAAACCAAATTGTTTATTTAAGGCTTGAAGACCACAAAGAAGCATCTTTTTTGTCATAGCATATGTGAACAAACTATCTATAGGCTGCCCCTTCAAATAATATTCTTCCTCTAAAGGCAGTTCTGGGTCGTATACGCAGCTTGTTCCCATACAAATCATTTTGGCATTTTGTTGTTTAAGTAACCACCAATCTAAAACGTTTGTGTTAATTTTCTGATTAATCAACCATTGCTCCGCAGGATGGTGTAAGCAAAAGTCACCCGCTTGCGTCCATGCAGCTAAGTGGTAGATCTGATCAAAACAAGTATCATCAAATTGCCTCAAAGAAAATTTGTTTGTTAAATCGCAATTCTGAGAATGCACTTTAACAAGTGTATGTCCTTGCGACTCTAACACCGAGCAGAGAAAGTTACCTAAAAAACCCCTTGCACCCGTAACTAAAATATTCATACATTCCTCTCTGGATCAATAGGAAAATAAAATTCAACGCCTTTTTTTATTAATTCTTGATTATTTTTTAAGATTTCGCGCTTAAAATTCCATGCAAGCACATAATAAACATCTGGAGGAGAGACAAGCTCCTTTTCAATCAAGATAGGAAGGTGTTTTCCTGGGCTAAAAAGACCTTTTCTCAATTCGTTTTTTTCAATAAGGCAATCTAAAAGTTCTTTGCCAATATCAAAATAATTAAGAAGCGTATTCCCCTTTACAGGAGCTCCCATGCCATAAATCGTCTTGCCTTTGCTTTTCTTATAAGACAAATAAGATAAATTCTCTTCCTTTAAAATCTCTATACGTTTTGCAAACTGTATATAAGCTTTAAGCTCATTACAACCAGAGTCTTCCTCTTCCCTCTTGAGCTTTAAAAGCCTCTCTGTCTGCATTTTTGAGCCTTTATGAGAGACAAAAGCTATCATGGATCCCCCATGAATAGGCGATAAATAAGCATCAAAAAGTTCCAAGCCATGACGCTGCAAAAGGGTATCTATCGTCCTTAACGTATAAAATAAAAGGTGTTCATGGTAAATCTGATCAAAAGCTACATTCTCCATGATACTTTTCATGTATAAAAACTGAACAACAAATATGCCATCCTTTTTAAGAACTTTCTTGATGGCCTCTGTAACTGAGTGCAATTCTTCTAAATGGAAAAAAACACCCGATGCATTGATCACATCAAATGTTCTATCTATTTTTTCAGCTGTTTCCAAATTAAAAAAAGCATGAACTGTTGGCAATCCTTTTTCATTGGCAATCTGTGCAACACGCCTAGAAGACTCTACTCCAAGCACATCAAATCCCTGATTTTGATAGCAAGCAAGCTGACTACCATCGTTGGAGCCAATATCTAGCATTGTTTTTTCTTGATTACCCTTAAAAAATCTATTATCTACATCGATTGCCGTTTGATTAAAATGCTCAGTTAAAGAACGTGTAACTCCTGAAAGATAGGTATGATCCGTAAACATCACCTCTTTCTTTACAGTAAAATCCAACTGCGCTGTTTTACATTTATGGCAATAAATAACACGCAAAGGATAGTATGGCTCTTTTCCTACTTCTTCTTTGCTAAGAAAATGATTTCCCCAAGGCTGATCTTTTAAATCTACAGCCAAACTAAAATGATTTGCATCACATACTCGACACAGCATACTATCTCTCTTAAACTACCTCTTGAAGCATTCTTTTATATCTATTTCTAAACAATTTTCTTATCAACTTCTGAATCACAATTCTTGGATAATATTTTTTTAGCCCTTGCTTATTGCGTATGTAGGAAAAAATTGCCTTATCCAGTTGAAATACCATACCGGAAGCAAAAAAAGCCTTTTTCATATCTTGCAATTGAGGCTCTTCTAGAATATTAAATAAAGCATCATACAACAGTGCTTGAGGACTTTTTGAAGAATAACTATTTTTAACGATTCTAAATGAGGCAAGCGGACGAGGAATGTAACATATGCCGTGGCGAATAGCTACTGTAGTGTTTAAAAACCAATCACATAATGCCTTTAAATCCTGCCTTAAAAGACCTGCTTCAAGAAGAGAAGACTTTCTAAAAATAGATCCATTTCCAGGAATCCAGAAGTCATATTTTTTAATTGCCTTAATGATATCTTGGGGCTCAAGAAAACAGGGTTGCTTAACATGAATAAGTCCTCTTTCTGCAAATTTTTTTGTCTCCCCTTCCGTAAAGCAGCAAAAATTTGTTGTGCAAAGAGCAGCTTTCGGAAATCGCTCTAACATCTCAATGCACTCTTTAAAAAACCCAGGTAGCACTTTATCATCAGCAGAACAAGTAGCTATGTATTTTCCTTTTGACTCCCCTATCCCTTGATTTGCTGCAATAATAGGCCCTCCGTTTTTTTCGCGAGCAATTAAGCGAATTTGAGGAAACCGCTTTTGATACTCCTTAATTACCTCAATACTATTATCCGTAGAAGCATCATCCAAAATCAAAACTTCCATAGAGTCAACTGATTGACTCAAAATAGCATCCAAAGCTTCTGGAAGAAAGTGCGCATGATTATAATTAGCTAAAACAACTGAAAGCACCGTCATAAAAACTCCAAATTACTTCTATACACAAACCACTTCTTGAACTTGTTTATGTATAACTTCAAAAAAGATTACTCTCTTATGCCAAAAAATTACAACTATAACAATTGAGTTGACAGAAGAACTTCCATTTAAATATCTTGTGATGCTTTAGATTTTTATGAGAAAGAAATAATGATCATCATTTCAAGGACCCCTGTAAGAATTAGTTTTTTTGGTGGTGGCACCGATTATCCTGGATTTTATCTTAGAAATAAAGGAGCTGTTCTTGGCACGTCTATCGACAAATATACTCACGTAAGTATTAGCACCCAAAGCGGCTTCTTTGACCATAAAATTCGCATTGCCTACTCTAAAACTGAGCTTGTTAATTCAGTAGACCATATTGAACATCCAAGCATCAGAGAATGCCTTAAATTTAAAGGTATCGACCAAAACCTCGATATCCATATTTTTTCTGACTTACCTGCAAGAACAGGTCTTGGCTCCTCTTCCTCTTTCACAGTAGGCTTCTTAAATAGCTTATATGCTTTTTGTGGCCAAAAAGTTTCTAAACAAAGGCTTGCAGAAGAAGCATGTCATATAGAACAATCCATGATCAAAGAAAATGTTGGCTCTCAAGATCAGTTTCACTCATCTCTTGGAGGATTCAACGTAATTGAATTTAGCAACTCAGGAATTCAATCCAGGCCTGTAATCGTATCTCAAGAAAAACTACAAGATCTTAATAATCACCTCATGATGTTTTATACAGGTCTTACAAGGCATGCAAGTGATGTTGTAAAAGAACAAATAGAAAAGACTCATAATAAATCCAATGATGAACACCTTCTCAAAATGGTTGATATGGTCTACAAAGCAGAAGAGATCATTGCAAACTCCTCTAGAGAGAATATGATTCCAGAGCTTAGCTTCCTTCTACACGAAAGCTGGGAGATGAAAAAACAATTATCTAGCAAAGTATCCTCTTCATTTATAGATCAAGCTTATTCTGCGGCAAGAAATGCTGGTGCTTATGCTGGCAAGCTGTGCGGCGCTGGAAGCGGTGGCTTTTTGGCCCTTTTTGTACCACCTGAAAGGCAACATAAAGTAAAAGAAGCTCTAAAAGATCTTCTTGAAGTCAAAGTGCGCTTCGAAAACACAGGTGCAAGCATTATCTATATGAAGGAATAAATTCTAAATGGAAGCAATCATCTTAGCAGGTGGCCTTGGCACGCGTTTAAAAGAAGCAGTTCCAGACCTTCCAAAGCCACTTGCGCCTATCAATGGATCTGCCTTTCTAGATATACTACTCAAGCAGCTATCCCTATTCCAAATTATTTCTAAAGCCATTCTTGCAGTAGGATACAGAGCAAATCAAATCATTGATCATTACGCCCAATATAAAAGCTTGATCCCTCTTGCCTTTTCTTTAGAAGAGACTCCTCTTGGCACAGGAGGGGCTATAAAAAAAGCGCTATCACTAACTACATCAGAACTTGTTCTTATTCTCAATGGCGACTCCTACTTGGATTTTTCCCTTTCAGCACTCATCCACAAACAACAAGAAATGGATGCTGATATAGTTTTTACTTCTCTTGAAGTAGAGGATGTAAGTCGCTATGGTAAATTAGTGATCGACAAAGAAAATAATAGGATCCTTTCATTTGAGGAAAAATCTGCGCAAAAAGAGAAAGGGTCCATCAGTGGCGGCGTCTATCTTGCCAAACGCTCCATCTTTAACTCTCTATCCTTTGGAGATGTTTTTTCCTTAGAAAAGGATCTATTTCCAAGTCTACTACAAAAGAAAATCTATACATCCCCTTGCGCTGGCACTTTTATCGATATAGGAACTCCAGACTCATTTAAAAGGGCTCAAACATTACTCAATCAACTGGCATAATTAAGGATCTACATGACACATTCCCAAAAAGTTATCGTTACAGGAGGCGCTGGATACATTGGCTCCACACTAGTTCCCATGCTCTTACAAAAGGGTTTTCACGTAACTGTCATCGATAACTTGATGTATAAACAACTCTCACTCTTACAGTGCTGTAGTCACCCTAACTTTCACTTGATTAAGGGCGATGTTGCAAATGAGCCTTTAATGCAACATCTACTTAAGGGTGCAGACATTATTATTCCTCTTGCTGCAATTGTAGGAGCACCTGCCTGCAACATGCTACCTTCTCTTACACAAATAGTAAACTTTGATGCTATAAGACTTATTTTAAAGCACACAAATGAAAAGCAAAAAATCCTATTTCCCAACACTAATAGTGGATATGGCATCGGGGAAAAATCTCAGTTTTGTACGGAAGAGAGCCCTCTAAACCCTGTGTCACTTTACGGAAGACTTAAGGTAGATATCGAAAAAGAGCTTCTTGCATCAAAGAGAGCTGTATGCTTTAGATTGGCAACTGTTTTTGGAGTATCTCCAAGAATGCGCCTTGACCTTCTTGTCAATGATTTTACCTTTAGAGCTTGCCACGACAAGGCAATTGTTCTCTTTGAAGAGCATTTTAAGCGCAACTTCATCCATGTACAAGATGTTGCAAACGCTTTTATCTTTGCTATCAACAATTATGATAAAATGAAAGGTGAAGCTTTTAATGTAGGCCTGTCAAGTGCCAACTTAAGCAAAAGAGAATTGTGTGAAAAGATCAAAGAACATATTCCCAAACTTTATATCCATGGGGCTGCAATTGGAGAGGATCCAGACAAGCGTGACTACATTGTAAGCAATGAAAAGTTAGAGTCTCTTGGCTGGAAACCCACAAAAACACTCGATGATGGCATTAAAGAGATCATTAAAGCCTACCCCCTCCTTGTCCAAAGCAACTTCAATAACTTATAGTTTTTTTGCAAAATAAGTATTGCTAATAAAAGGTCCCAGCTTTGCCTTTACGCAAGGCTGCTTCCTGTCAAAAAAACGTAACTTACCATTGAAATCAGGGTGAGTGGCATTTGACCATACAATCTGCTTTACAACTAACCCATTCTCAGCAGCAACCTTTACTATTTCCTTTTCCTTGCAGCAATTCATCTCAATTTCAAAATCACTATCCCCTTTTAACAGCTTATTTATAAGGCACTTTTTAAGAAAACGTGGGAGCATAGCACCCAACCACTTTTTTACAAAATCCTTAAACGTTCGCATATTACGCTCCACTGGTACCTGAAAAACAGCCCATCCATTTGGCTTTAAAATTCTTGCAAATTCTCTGATATACATCTTTTGAAAATAAGGGTGCATATGTTGAAGAACAATATTAGAATAAACAAAGTCTATAGAAGAGCCTGAAAGCACTCTTAGATTCTCTTCTTGATTACATATGAATTCAATGCCAGGATTATACTTTTTAGCCTCTATAATCATGTATTGAGAAATATCAATTCCTATTACCTGCTTAAAATGATGGCTGAGTCCTTTACTTAATCTGCCAAGACCGCATCCAAAATCTACACATTTATCAAATTGAACAATCTGAAGTTCACTATGGCCTTGCATATAGTGTAAAAGCGTTTGTATTTCTTCTTTTCCAGTTTTAAAAAATTCTTCTTTATCCCACTTGCCCCCCAGCTTTGTTAAATCTGTTAAAATCGCCCAAAAGGCATCTTTCTGGGCATTTTTTTCCCACTCATTGGCATAAGTTTGAATTGTTTTCATTACTATACCTCTCTATTGTTGTACCAATTAACATCTTCTCGTATGAAGATTAGCGACGGCCCAGATAGCGAACATAATACATAACCCTTGCTTCTTAAATATTGATAAACTGAACTACTCTGTAAATCATTTAAAGAGACTTTAAGATCCTCTACAACAATTGCCTTTGGGCGATATTTACTCCAATTATTCGATTGCAAAACACTTAAATCTAACCCTTCTACATCTATTGAAAGAAAATCGATACACTGCTGCTTAGGAAAATATTGATCCAAAACTTTTGCAAGCGTTGTTGTTGAAATTTTTTGTTTTGATACAACTACATTCTCCACATTTTCAAGCTCTTCTACATGTTCCCTAGAAAAGCTATTAATAGCTGACTTATTAAATGTATAAAAATCTAAAAATTGCTCTTTATCTGAAATAGCCACTTCCAAGTTAATATCTCTTTTTCGCTTATGAAGAAACTTCTTCATACTCCCTGGCATTGCATCAATATTAATACCTTTCCAACCTCGCTTGTAAAAATAAAACGTATTTGAGAGATTTTTTGGATGGTGTGCCCCAACATCCACATAAAACCCCTTTTTTTGGCCATCAAAAATTGATTTTAAAATCATGTCTTCTCCAAACTGCGCATAGGATTTTGTGCCAAATCCAAAACATAGTCTACTAAAAGAGACCTTTAAACTATTTTTAAAATGACTTAACTCAATCCATTTCTCAACAGATACTCTACTTTTTAGATATGACTTAACTCTTAAAAACATACATGATTCCCTTTTAAATAATTTGTAAGGGCATGAGCAAGTTGCTCGCAGCGATGAAAAACGGTGTGCTCTTTTAGTGTTCGTATGTGACCTGCATGTGCAATCCTGCTACGTACTGGTTCGTTTTCAAGTAAATAATTTGCCTTTTCAATACATTCTTCTACTGAGGAATAGGCAACAATCTCTTGATCCAGCTCAAATAACCCCCTAGATTCCCAGCCTCTATCCGTTAATAGACAAGAGCCCATACCCGTTACTTCAAACATACGTATGTTACCAAATTCTGATTTATCATCTCGATGTCGATTAAAAACAATTTTCGACTGCCCAAGCAATTGATAATATCTTGTTCCAAACAAAGCTGGAGTTACCCTTGAAGGGAATAAATTTCCAAGAGGCTTATTTTTTCGCCAATACAAAGGATCTTTGGGAGCAAGTCCCTTTTTAATTCTAATCATATGATTGATTGTACACGATAATTTCTCAGATTTTGATATCCACTTATCTATCCTCTGTAATGTACTTTCATCCATCCTCTTTCCAATAAAATGCAAAAAAGCAAGCACACTTTCTACCCATTTAGAATCCCTTTCAAAACGTTTTTCAGAGCACCATAAATGCAATGGCGTAGCTTGCATCAAAGCACAGAGCATTTCATAGCGCTCTTGGTGATCATCAAAACGATAGCCAGAAGTTCCTGCAAATACAAAATCAAAAATAGGTTTTTCCTGTTTTGCGATCATCTTACAAGCTAAGTTATGATCGAAGCAAAGCGGCATTAAATCACTTGATATACCTGCTTGTCGAATACACTCAACACGAGAAGTATAAGTTCCAAACAAAATGTCCAGATCATTAAAGCCATGCCACTCCCAGCCGACCTGCAAATCATCGCCCCATAGTCCAACAACAGCACATAAAAAAGGAAAACGATCTTTTAAAGTACGTCGCAGAGCCTGTGAGATCGTCAGTATCCCTCCCCTTTCAAAAAAAATTACGTCCGGCTTAAAATGTTCAACTTGTTTTAAAAAAATTTGCTCAGAAAAAAATGGCTCTTGAGGCGTTAGGGCAATGCCCTGCTCTTTTGCCCAATGCCATTGTAATATTGTGAAATCTGGAATAATATCTTCTGCTTGCCACTGTAACTCTTTCATGCACTTAGCCCAACCACCAGGAATTACAAGCCCCTCTTGCTGAAAAGATTGAAGTACCTCGCCATAGGTAAGTAAATGCCCCTTCTTTTGGCGATAGGCCTCTTCAAACGAGTTTATATAAGGATATGCTGCACATATTCTTAAAATACGATAAGTCATTAAGCTATCCTCTTATTGCTCTCTTAAGTTGTGCATTTTTTGTCGAAATTTCTGCATAAAAATAGAAAAAACATACTTCTTGCACCCTTTTTTTTTAAAAAGATAGGGAAAAATTGCTTTATCAAGCTGAAAAAAAATACCCGACTTCAAAAATAGCTCTTTAATATCACTATATTCTGGACTATCTAAACGCTGAAATAAGGCATCATACAGCTTATGTTGAGGAGAGCGTAATGAATAACTATTTACACTCATTCTAAATGCAGTTAACGCCTTTGGGATGTAACATACCCCATAACGAAATGCTATTGCAAGGCATAAAAACCAATCACATAACGACTTCAAGTCTTCCTTTAATAGGCCACACTCTACTATGCATGATTTTCTTAAGACTGAACCATTACCAGGTATCCAAAAATTATATTTTTTGATTAAATTCACAACTTCATTAACCGTAAAAACACAAGGTTCTTTTACATTCAAAATGCTTGCTTTTACATGTTCCTTACTTTCTCCATCATAAAAATAACAAAAGTTTGTTGTACAGAGACCCGCATTTGGAAATTGATTCAAAAGATCGGTTGATTCCTGAAAAAAACCAGGAAGAACTTTATCGTCAGCCGCTCCAAGAGCAATGTACTCACCTACTGATTCTTTGATTCCTCTGTTGAGAGCAGTAACTGGACCTTGATTTTTTTCATGAACGATTAATTTAATCTGCGAATACTTACTCTGATATTCCTTGATTATCTCTATACTATTATCAGAAGAGGCATCATCAACAACTACAATTTCCATTGAGTCTACTGACTGCCTTAAAACACTGTCTAATGCCTCTGGAAGATAATGTCCATGGTTATAATTTGGTAAAATATAAGAAATAGCTACCACGATATCTCATCCAAAATGAATTAATGCTCTTGCAGCTTTCCTGTCTTCAACCATCTGAATTGCCTCGTTAAGCTCTTCAAGAGGAACATCATGTGTAATCATTTCTGATAAATTCATCTTTCTCTTCATAAAAAGATCCAAAAATAAGGGGATGTCTCTATCAGGGTCCACACCACCACCCCAACTACCTATCATTTTTTTTCCTTTAATAAAATCAAAAGGATCACATTCTATACATGTTCCAAAAGGTACGTTTCCAGCAAGCACACATACACCACCTTTATCTTTTACAGCTTTAAAAGCCACTTCCATTACATTTTTATATCCAGCGGACTCTACTGCATAATCTAAACCAACATTTTTTGTAATTTTAGAAATCTCATCTAAAACATTTTCTTTTCCAGCATTAATTGTATGTGTAGCACCCATTTTTTTTGCTATTAACAACTTATCATCTTCCATGTCTACAGCAATAATGATTTCGGCTTCCTTTGCATATGCAGCAAGAACAGCACTTAACCCTATCCCACCCACTCCAAAAATAGCTACAGTAGAACCTTTTTGTAATCTTAAATCATTAAAAATGATACCTGCACCCGTTGGAATTGCACATCCAAACAATGCAGCCTCTCTTAAAGAAAAATCTTTAGGGATGGGCACTAAGCGATTTTCAGAGATAATAGAATAATCCATAAAGGTGCTAATAGCGCCAGAATTAACTTGCATATTCTTATGTTTATAAACCACAGATCTCTCTTCTAAACCACTTCCCTTTATCCACGTTGTAACAACATGATCTCCAGGCTTTACTTTAGAAACTCCTTCTCCTACTTCCATAACAACTGCTGACCCCTCATGGCCAAGAGTGTGTGGAAGATAGTTGTCTTTTCCTTTAAATCCTTTAATTTCATTAATTTGAGTTCTACAAATACCACTAAAGGCCATTTTTACTAATACTTGCCCTCTCTTTAAAGCAGGAAATTCAAGATCTATAAACTCTAGAGGAGAATGTAATTCCACTAATACAGCAGCTAATGATTGCATATATAAAACTCGCGTTACTTATTTTTCTTCTTACAGCCAACCACAATAAGATACTCTGCAAGCGGTAAAAACCCAGCATGTACAACTTCGTCATTTGCAGCGAACATAAATACAAACTCAAAATGCTCTTTCATCTCTTTTTCAAGCCTTTCTGGAGAATAAATATTCACATAGCCTTTTTTAGATGTTTCAGATACAAATTGTTGACTGATAAGGCTAGGTGTGCCAATCACTGCAAGTCCATCCTCTTTTAATGAGGAAGTGATCTTCTTAAAAAACTTAGAAACATTCTCTAAAAGCACATTTTCAATGAAACCAAAGCTGATCACCGCATCCCAAAGCTCTTGAGTACTTTTTTGCAAAACATTTTGAACTTCAAACTCTACATTCGAAGAGGTAAAATTCCCTCTTGCAGCCTCAATTGCAACTTCGTTAACATCTATACCTTTAGCAAAGCCGCACTCTTTACCAATAACAACCGTTCCAAGCCCTTCGTCACAGCCTATATCTAAAACTTTTTTTCCCACTCCTATTAACTTAGCCGCGAACTTATAATAAGAAAGAAAATTCAACATTTTTCTTGGCTCTCTATAAAAGCAATGAGATACATTCTCTCCAAAAATAATTGGAGGCTCATTCTTCATTTGTTCAGCTACAGAAGCCCAATTTGATTTCGTCTCTTGCATAACTATTAAGCCTCCCTATTAGCTTGCTCATATTTTTTTACTGATGCTGTCACAGGTGACAGACACAGCGTTTCGTAATAATCTGGACGCGCACTCAGATCCACTGGAGCTAGCGCATTTAAAACACGCATATCTGAGCTCCATCTTGTAATATCACCTCTATTTTCAACACTTCCATGTACTGTAGCCAGACTAAAAAGCAGTGCCTGGCCCATTTTTAATGGAACTGCTTGCATCTGTTCTTCTATTGCAGGGTCCATAAGCTTTGGAGCATATAAGAAGCCCAACTGATGCTTAGCAGATCCCTTAGTCACTTGCTTATCTTCATTTTCTACTTTAAATGTTGGAAAAAGAGACTCAGAGAAATAATGTGATTTTGACATAACTTTCAAGCTACTTTCTGCTTTTAAATCAACAAAAGGTACAAGCACAGATACTTCATAAGGAGATCCTCCATAAAATGTATCCCGATGATATCCTATATTATCTTGTTTTTTAAATGGGCGAGTCATTCTAAGATAAGGATTTGCTTGAATCAGTAAATCCCTTCCTAAAAGCTCTTTGAAAAACTGCTTCTGACCTTTTAGGATTTCTCTTGCATACTTCTGTTCTCGAAAAAACTGAGTCATTTTTACTTGTATATCGGTATGAAAAGCATCTTGCTCTGCTATATTATGATATTCTTCAAGAGGCACATTCTTTTGTAACAAAGCATTTAATTGCCCCTGCAGCCCCTCTCTTGCCTCAATTACAGGCAATGGGTTCAGAAGATCCAGAACGATCCAACCATTTTCTAAAAAATGATCTAACAAATGATCCATAAAAAATCCTGTATTACTTTTTATAACAACATACACACACAATGTAATGTGACATTGCAGCAAAACCAGTATGGACAATTTCATCATTCATGCCAAATGGAAAGACATAATGAAAATATTTCTTTAAAACATTTGCAAGCCTCTCTTGTGAATACATATTCACATGTCCAAGTTGGCTATACTCTGAAGCATAGGGAACCGAAGTAATATTAGGAGTGCCAATCACGCAAATTCCCTTTTCTGATAAGTTATTTACCACCGTGTCAAAATAAATTGTTTCAAACTCAGGTAAAATATGCTCCACTACATCTAAACTCACAACGCCGTCAAAAGCCCCATATTTTCTACCCATAAAATCATCAAAAATAAACTTATATTTAGGTTCTTGAAAATTCGTTTTTGCCGTATCAATAGCTGGTTTATCAAGATCGACTCCTGTGTAATGTTCAGCATGTTCAGCTAGTATTGGAGCACCAATCCCCTCGCTACAACCCAGTTCCAGAACGGACATTCCTTTGCAAGCCATTTTAGCAGCGAATTTATAGCGTGATAAAACAAAGGCAAGCCTTTTTGGATCGTTTCTAAAGTTAAATGACCAATGATTTCCAAAAGAAGCTATTTGTTTTGAAACATCCCCTTCAGATATACTACACTTCATCTCTTCCTCATTTAAATCATTTTGCTCTATAAGTTTCATAATATATGTCCTCTTCTATCTAAATCGCGTTGTAAGCGCATATTTCTTTAAGCTTTCAATACAACTACTAAGTGGGGTAAGCTGCATTCCTGTGTATGTATAAAACCTATTACAATTCATATTCGTACGCTTTGGTAATTTATAAGGTCTTTTCAAATCACTTAAAGAGATCTCTTCAACAAGTTTTTCATCTATCAATAAAGTCTTAGCAATTGTTTTTGCCAAATCTAAACGACTCCAAACTTCCTTACCACATAAATTAAAAAGACCTTTAGCACTCAAAGCCTGCAAACAAATAACTGCGTCTACTACGTCTTGAATATAAATAGGGCTAAAAATTTGGTCATAGGCTGCCTTAACAGGCTCATTTCTTATAAGGGGTGAGACAATTTGATCAACAAGCGTTCCATCACCTAGTTCCAATCCAAAAACTTTGCTGCATCTTAATAACAAATAATTATCTCCGCAGATCTTGCGAATGCCTCTTTCCATTTCCTCTTTTTGCCTTCCATATTCATTAACAGGGCACGTTGCAGACTCTTCAGTGTATTCTCCAGTAACCCCATCAAAAACATAATCCGAAGAAAATAAAATAGGTTGGATATTCAAAGCAACCAGCTGCTTAACTAGCTCTAGTACTCCTTCTACATTCCTACGAAAAGGCATATTTTTTTCTTCTTCGCATAAAGCAAGCTTTGTATTTGCTGCAGCAATAAAGGCATGCGTATATTCCCCAGAAGTAAGCTCTAACCTACTTAAGTTAGGACGCAGCAAATCAATGCACAACCTTGGATTTAATGACTTATAATGCGTGCCAAGAGTACCAGGATAAAAAACTTGATAGGCCTTCAGCATTTGCTTTCCAAGAAAACTCTCTGCCCCTATTACCAATGTTTTTCCGGGTAAACTAAAATTTTTGCCAGTCATTTTAATCTATATTTCCATATTCATTCAACAGATCGCTCTTATCCATTAAAAATGAAACAGATCCATGCTTTTTTAACCACTCAACTAAATAATACGTTTCTTGTGGGACACAACGCATGTCGTAAGAAATTTTCTGTACCAATGCCCATATAAGGTCCTCTTCAGGGCATAGCCGCAGAATATCAAGGCAATCCAAAAATCCTTGCATATCTAATTTTTGATCCAAAGCTACCCAAAAATTACTTCTCAACGCTTCTCTACTAAAAGCGTCAGGATTCCTCTCTGCTATTATCTCTGCAAAAGTACTTCCCACACTAAAAGGAGGGCAAAATGGTACTTTTGTTGTTTTTAATAAACTGACCCACTGATTAGAGAGGCGTGGCGCATAAGTATTTGCAGAATGAGAGGGTTTTCTTGTAAATTCCAATCCAAAATAATTTAAGGAATAGAAGTATTTGGCCTTAGATTGATCTAACCATTGCATCCAGTAATCAATCCATTCTTGAGTCATCTCCTGCATAGATCCAGTATTTGTAACCAAATCTATAGGAATCGATTGTAATAATTTTTCCTTGCCCACAGGGCATAACAGTATAACTTTATATAACTTACTCAAATGAGTTAGCTCTTCAGGGGCTACATCATCAATATGTAAAACTACAACTTTTTCATCATGTATAAAATTAGCCTTTAAAAAGACTTCTGCAAAAAACAGACACTCTGGAAAATCTAGCAATATATACATATCAGAAGCGCAAATAGGATTTAGTGTCCATAATCGAGCTATCGCACCATATCCGCTACCAATTTCACAAATTGTTTTAGGATTTTTAATGTAACTTAGGCACTGAAGGATGTATCTATAGTGATAGTAAAAGACAATATTAACAGGGCGTCCATTGTAGTAACATAAAGAATCTGAGCATGAATAACACGAGTCACTCATTAGCTCAATACTCTTCGCAAAATGTGGAAACTCTGCCATCAAAGTATTTTCATAAGCCGTAATTTCTTCTATTGAGGGTTTTCTTCGGTGATCAAAAGCTATTCTAGTTTGTGCGTACCCAACAATATCTTCTACTGAATGTAAATTTAAAATATCACTCCTCATCCTAGACAAAAACTCATCCCACGTAATGCTGCTGGATTTTGATACATCGCCTCTTAAGTATCCTTCAAGGTGCTTATTGGCTTCAGAAATGATGGTTTTTTCATCTTCTTTCGTCAAGGTACGCTCAAAAGAAAGACAAGAAAAGGTAAAACTCATCCAAACAAAAAAACTCAAAATACCTAGTAAATTATTCTTAATCATGATTATGCCTCTAATTGCTGTAACAGTATGGTTAGCTCTCCAGAAATACGTAATTCTTGACCATGATTTGGAGTTCCCTTATGAACTAATTTATCATGAAAAAGGATGCAGCAATCTTGAAACTTATCCAATGGGCATACAAATTTATAACTATTTTGTTTCAACCACTCCTCTTGAATATCGGGCTTAATTCCATTCTTTGTACTAATGTAATCAATGGGAACATCTTCCAAATGGCTACCTGGTATAACATGCAAGCTATTTTGAGAATTACATCCAAGAAGTGGAACCCATATTTTCCAGCGCTCCTTATACTCAAAAGGAACAATGGGCTCTGCTTTAGTACCCTTTGCCAATTCCCAAAATTGATAATCACAATGCGGTGCACCTATATCAGCCTTTCTAGGGCGCACGCACCTCCAAAAAACATCATAAGAGTATCTATTCAATTTAGCATTCTGTGTATATTCATCCTCAGATACAAAGTTCACCCCCGCACGAGAGCCTCCCAAAAAAGAAGCTAAACCTTCCACCCAGGCAATGGCTTTTTTTGTAACTTGTTCTGGAAACATTCTTTGGGGCTTACTGTAGCGCTTTACAAATTCTTCATCCGACAACATCGTCACCAGATCCGTTAAAGAGGTCTCATGATCCATGACCTCTTCTTTATCATGCACAGAGCCCTGAACAAAGGATTTTATATGAGAGACCATACTTGTTGATAATTCATCAGGAAATGGGATGATCATAAATCCATTGCGTTGCATCTCTTCATTTTCTTTAATGCTTATACTCACGCTTTGTTCCATTCTTTTTCTCCTCTTAACTGTACCGAAACTGACTTGCCGTAAGATAAGACTCACAAGGCAATCCTTTTATGTAATACAAATCCATGTGCCCAGGATTTAATAAGTTCTTAAATTCTCTTTGTTTTTCTGTAAGTTTTAACCAATCTTGTTTTGGATTAGTTACAGATGGCAAAAATTCATCAACAGCCGCAATAAGTTCCTCTTCTTGCATTTCTACATATTCAACATCTTCAAGAAAAGCATGATGGCCTAAGTCAAAAAAGACTGGACTTTTTAGCATTTCTTGCCAAGATAAAAAACGTCCTGTTGAAATTTCTCTGATAAACTTTGGATAGTACCTCAGCCTTAAATTACCCGTCATTGAGCAAAGCTCTGTATAGTTTAAACCCAACATAGGGATATTACAAACGGTACCAAAATTTTCTGGGCCTGACTTTGAACTAATAAAAAACGCGCAGTTAGCAAATAGAGCAAAATCATTCTGGACACAGCAGTAAGAACTTTTTGAGTAATCAATAAATTTATCTCTTGGTTCAAACATGGGCTGCTCTTTTCTTCCCTGTAGCACGACCCAGTACCCTTTTTCAATAAGATAATCAATTACGGTATTATATCTTTCTGGATAACACGTTCCTTTATTTGTAAGAACACTCTTGCAAATGTTATCAAAATAGTTATTACGACTTATGTTTAAAACTACATAAGGAACAGAAATACATAAATTTTTCTGCAACAATTCAAAATTACAATCTGCCCTAAGATGCGGTTTATCTAAGGGACCTTGATAGTATAAATTCAAGAAATCAGCATAACGATCAATGCGATAATCAAGAAACTTTCTTGCTTTCAAATACGCATCTGTAAACTTTCTTCCTATTTCTTCAACTTTTTTTAAATCTTCATCAAAAAATTTGATGTAATTAGTAGCTGGGAATACTAGGTATTCGCGCATTGATCTCTCAAAAATATAAAGCGCATTTGGTCTTTCTGCACATAACTGAGCGTATACTCTATTCAAAGTCCTCATCTGAACATTTGATGTGCCAAAAAGAAAAACCAGCAACTTTAAAAAAGTGCGATTAAAACAGATAATGGTAGTCTCTGGAGTCATGTTCGCAACAAGCTGTAAAACCCTATCAAACTCTGTTGTCAAAACAAACAGGCAAGTATTAACCTTTCGGTAGTTATGCCAACAGTAGACATAGTGAATTAAAGTCATGAGACAACCAAAATCTTGTCTTGTTGCAAGAAAGACCTGAGATGTTTCTGGAATTTTTTCCAACCTAGAAGAATAATATCGATAAATCCATGGAAATATAAAAAAATTTACGACTCTATAAAAATAGCGAAACAACCGTGCAGGCCTTCTAAGAACAAACTTTACACTTTTTTTAGCAATATCTTTAAACGACATTTGCTTAAATGCTGTCGGATTCTTTGCTACCATTTAATCCTCTTGGAATAGATGTCTATGCTTATTTAAAAAATACTCGCTATATCGAGACATCGCATAGGAAATAGGTGCATCATAGTCCAATGCCTTCATTCCTTTCTGTAATGCCGTCTGAGAAACAGTCCTATCTTTTAACTCAATTACTTCTTTAAGACCAGCCAAAACTTCATCAGAAGATGCATTTCTAGCCACATAATCTCGATAAGGAAAGGTTTCTGAGCCTATATCTGGAAGTGACTTATAAAGTGCATGCTGCTCTTGAAATGTCAAAAATTGCCCCGTCTTCTTAGATACTAAAGCAGGCACGCACACACTATTCTGTGCACACGTTGGCGTGCCTATATGCCAAAAATTTAAGTACAAAGATGGGGTATTTTGTCGATCAGCAAGATTCACAACACCCGACGCACAAACTATCGCAATATTTGCCATACCAAAAAGAAGAAGATCATTTTTAAAAGAGGCAATATTTGATTCAGCATAATTCAATATGTTAAACTGCAAAAACGCCTCTGGCATTTTTTCCCTACCTACTAAGACCAATTGATAACCCAATCCTTGTAGGTATACCAAAGATTCCATATACGTTTTGCAATCTAAAGGCTCTGCTATTGAATTTCTAAGAACATCTTTAATATGGATAAGAGCAAGTAAACTCCCTTTTTTTCCTAAAAACTTAAGTAACTCATCAGCATTTGCATTTCTATGCTCTCTTAATGGATAATAACCAAGACTTGCCTGTTGTCTTTTGTAATTATCTCTCTGGATAAGAAGCCATTCTGCTTTAGATATTTCGTATAAATGCGTACAACGCTTTTGCAGAAAAAATTTTAAATCCTCTCTCAATTGATATTTCAAACGTGATAAACCAACATCTATAGTTATTTCTCTGTAGCGCATAAGCATCGGCAATATAAGATCATATACCCACGTGCTACTCAGTGCCAAAGTAAACTTATGATGGTACAACTGCATACAAGTTCTTATCAAAGGATCATTCGATTTTATCCACACATAACGTTTATTTTCATCGATTTCTTTTAAGTACCGCATTAAAAAGAAATTATCTAGTTCTAATGAAGTATGACCTGCTCCACTTTCAATGTTAACAACAAAACAAACGTCTAAATATTTACATAATTTGTAAAGAGGCCAATAAAGTATAAAAATATATCTAGCAACTACAGGAGCCACTCTTCCTTCATAAGCAAATTGTATTCTTTTTATTACTCCAGTCCATAATTTAGCCATTCCCTCTTTGGAAAACTTTATTTTTTGTAATTGCTCTAATAAACTCTCCAAAATAATAACCGCCTAATGCCTATTGTCACTAGGATGTGACTGCATCTTCCAGAGATAAGCATACTTTCCATTTTTCTGAAGCAGGCTCATGTGTGTGCCTTGCTCTACAATAAATCCTTTATCCAACACCAAAATTTGATCTGCTTTCACAATAGTAGAAAGCCTGTGAGCCACCACAATTATAGTTCTATCCTCACGAGATTTTTCTACTGCTTCTTGAATCAAGCTTTCTGAATGGCTATCAAGGTTACTTGTAGCCTCATCTAACACTAAAACTTCTGGCCTTCGTAAAAAAGCTCTTGCAAGTGCAATACGTTGTCTTTCTCCACCAGAAAGTCTATACCCTCTTTCGCCTACAACAGTATGATAACCAGAGGATAGCCTTGAAATAAACTCATGAGCACCTGCCATCTTTGCAGCATTTACTATTTGCTCTTCAGAAACATCCTGGCAACCAAAACAAATATTCTCTTCAATCGATTCATTAAAAATGAATGTATCTTGACTTACAACGCCCAAGGCATCTCTCCAGCTTCCTATACTGTACTGCGTTAAATCTCTTCCATCTATAAAAATTTCCCCTGAAGTTGGCTCGTAAAGCCTTAACAACAAATCAACTATGGATGATTTACCAGCACCCGAACTTCCAACTAACGCCAACACAGATCCTTTTGGAACTGAAAATGTAAGATCTCTTACAGCAAATTCATGATGCTTTGAATAATTAAGAGATATATGTCTAAATTCAATCATTTGAAATAACCCTGGGAATGGATCTCCCTGAATAGGCGCAAACTCTTTGTCATCATCACTTAAAATCTCTTGCAGACGCAAAATGCCTCCCATCTGAAAGGCTATTGCACCAAAACCCACCATTAGGGCTTGCATCCTTGATGCAAGCCTATAAGTTACTGTAATAAATGTAAGTAAAAGAGGAAGCACAAAAGAAGGCTCTCCATCTAGTAAAAACGGGCCAATAATAAGACATGTACCCACAAGACTAATACCAATAAGTTCGTTAAGGGGCATAATAGATGAATTTAATAAATTCAATTTTCTATTAGCACCCACCATTTCCAAAATAGTATTGTGTATTTTATCTTCTACATTCCTTTGGCGATTAAATGTAAAAATCGTTCTTATCCCATTTAAACTTTGTATTGTATGCTTGCTAAATTCAACAAGATGCTCAGTTAATTTTCTTGAAGCTACAGTAATTTTTTTCACTATTCGCTTCTGCACTACCCCCAAAATAATAAATAAAGTGAGCACAACAATCGTTAAAGATAGCGAAATCATAGACATCACAAAAACAAGTGCTATAATAGTCAATAAAGAAACCAGAAACTGGTTAAATGAGCTCATCACACTCACAATTCTAGAGGGTGTATTAGCATATTCTACAAGGTCACCCACCTTGTATGTGCTAATACAGGGAAAACTAAGTCTTAAAATTTGATGATAAATTCTGTGCTGTGCTTCACTTTCAATAGATGTACTTAAGAATGTTGTATACACTTGTCCCCAAGCAGCAAAACCACTACGTAATGCCTGCATAACTACTGCAAGAACAATAAACAAAGTAAATAACCCCTGAGACGACATACTTTGAATAAATTGTTCAAAAAAAGAATTAGACAGAAATGGATAAATCTTTAAATTTAAAGGGCTTCCACCAAGCACTGCAAGAGCTATCAACATTAAAGCAAAAGATATCCCCTCTAGAAATGCAGATAAAAAATTTGTCAGGATAACCCCCAACAACAGTAGGAAATTCTTTTTGCCTCCTGCAAAAAACATCTCCCATAGCACATAACCATTCTTATTTTTTTGCTTAAAAGCAATCTTATTTTTTTGCTTAAAAGCAATCTTATTTTTTTGCTTAAAAGCAAGGTGAGCCAAAATGCCGCACATAAATTAAAAACCGAAATACTTAGCTATTAACTTAAGAGCCAAATTGCGCCCTAAAAAACGCACTGCTAATGTTGCCTTCATGGCGTTTGACCCTACAACATAACAAAATTTAGGTCTTCTTGATTTCAAAGCCTTAACAATAACAGCTGCAACTTCTTTGGGTGGCATTCCATGTGAGCTATCAATGCTTTTAACAACTCGTTTATACCCCTCATCAACAACCCGGTTTCCAGTTGGCTGATAATCATTCCCTTTTTCATTAAAGCCTGTGTTAACATTTCCTGGATGAATAATAGAAACTTTTATTTTACGATAAGCTAATTCCACAGCTAAAGCCTCATAAAACGCCTCAAGACCTGCCTTTGACGCCGAATAAAGAGATTCCATGGGAACTGTAAGCCCAGCTGCAATAGAACTTACTCCAATAATATGAGCATCTTTTTGCATGAGTGGAAGCATACTTTTTACAAATTTAATATGTCCAACTAGGTTTACATTCAAGACACGATCAATCATCGAATCTGTTAAATACTCAACAGGGCAGGCAGAGTGGATAGCAGCAGTTACAATTAAAGTATCCAGCTTGCCATATACTTTTTCTATCTCCTGAACCGTCTGCTGAATGGAAACAGGGTCGGAAATATCTAATTTAAGCGTTTCAAACTTACTTACATTTTTAGCCTTCAACAATGTTTTTACTTCCTTTAGACGCATAAGATCACAGTCTGCAGCAATAACAAAATCATTGGATTGATCAAGAAGTGATGAAACAACTGCCCTACCAATGCCACTTGCAGCACCTACCACTAATGTTTTAGTTGTATCTCCTTCTTTATTCACACAAGCACCTCTTTATTCACACAAATAGAAGCATCCTTTTATACGCCCTCATATTAAAAAATTCTACTTAAAACTTTGCTTGTAAATTCTTTGCCCTATCGCTATACTCTTAAGGGCTGCAAGGACCATAACATGTTTTCTGATTACTTTATAGATCTGATTAAGTCGACAAGTTACCTAGGACTATTCCTCATCATATTTGCAGAGTCGGGCTTATTGATTGGTTTCTTTTTACCAGGAGATAGCTTGCTATTTACTGCAGGCTTTTTGGCCGCGCAAGATTTTTTAAGCTTACCTGTGTTAGTCATAACCTGTTTTATTGCAGCGATCATAGGTGATGGCGTTGGATATGCGTGTGGCATACGTTTTGGGAAGAAACTCTTTTGCAAAAAAGACTCTTTTCTTTTCCATAAAAACAACTTACTTAAAGCTCAAGCATTTTACGAAAAACATGGTGGAAAGGCAATTATACTTGCACGCTTTGTACCCATTATTCGAACATTTGCACCTATCATTGCAGGCATTGGAACAATGCCCTACAAGAAGTTTTTGATATATAATATCGTTGGAGGCATACTCTGGGCAATGGGACTGCCTATTACAGGCTATTATTTGGGTAAAGTCATACCTAATATCGACCATTACCTACTACCTATCATTATTGCTATCATACTTATTTCCTTGTCTCCTGCATTATTCCATGCTTTAAAAGACAAAGAAACTCGCAACGCCCTAATTGCATTCATCTTACGAAATAAAACAAAACCAGCCAACACTCTAGATGACTAACTAAAGAGAGTCTTTTTGTAATAGAGAATTGCCACACCTTCGAAGTTTGTACAAATGAGGATCCAACTCTAAACTTTCTTCTAGCTTGCGAGTACCCCAAAGGTCATATACGACACTAAAATTTCTTCCACATACTCCAAGAGAAGATGTCGTAATTAGCCAATTACAGCACTGGATGACATCTTCCATGGGAGTACACTCCTTGCTATTTAGCTTATCTTTCGTTTGTTGCTGATTCTTACCAGCAAGCATGCCAGCCTGTAGTGTTGCCTCATGTATCTTTGTTTTAACCCAACCAGGACCCACTATTGTAAAGCGCGTATCTGGCATTTCGGCATCCAATAACTCACACATCTTTATAAGTGCAATTTTGGATAATGTATAGCTTGTATAATTCAGCACGGCACCATTGGTTCCTCCTCCTGCAAAAAACAAAACAGAGGGCTGTGGCAATTCTGTATTTTTATTTCTGTAGGGCAAGAGTCTATGAAGCATATGCAACTGAGCAAGCAAATTAACTTGTATGCCCTTTTCCCATTCATCAAAATCAAGAGACTCAAACAAACCCACTGGCTCTAAATTACCAGTCGCAAACACAAGAACGTCCCAAGAAGGACAGTGCTCTATCAACTTTGAGCTTGCATCAATTAATGAAGCTTTGGACGATAAATCACAAGCAACTAAATCTATTGCATGCCTTTGTTCAAGATCTTCTAACAAATGCGTCTTGGTACGATAAGTTCCGCATACTTTCCACCCCTTTTCATACCACTCCTTACACATTTCAGCTCCAATATCACTAGAGGCTGAAATAATAATTGCATTTATTTGCTTTGACGACATGTTTTTCCTTAATTTATATATACACAAACAAGTTCAAGAATTGGTTTGCGTATAATTTAAACCCAAAACTCAGGTTACTATTCACTTATTTTTATATCCATTAGAAAAAGTTACTTGAGCTAAATCAACTAGTCTGACAACATTTTCCCAATAGACTTCTTACGTACAACTAAATCTTCCCTGTAAAAAGGCATTTTATGACAACAACATCTATCCTCTCTGATATCCTGCAAACCCTTCCCTCTATTAAAGCTTTTCATGCAAGAACAACCAAACCCTATCAACTACTAGAAAAGATTACAAAGCCTGCAGTTGAACAAGTATTTCATGATAATTCTAGCGAAAAAAAGCCTTTTGAGCCATTTGGAAACCTAAGTTTGCCTTTCTTCAGTATGGGAGCTGTCAATACACTTGATCTATTTGGACTTGATGAACTCGTGATCTTTAGTTTTTACTGGATTAACCGCCACCGCTATAAAAAAGCTTTAGATATCGGTGCAAACATAGGGCTACACTCCATATTACTCTCAAAGTGCGGCTATAGCGTAGAATCGTTCGAGCCAGATCCCAAACACTTTGCTAAGTTACAAGAGATGCTTGCTCTCAATGATATAAACAATATTGTACTACACCAAGCAGCTGTCTCAATAAAAGATGGAACTGCTGAATTTGTTCGAGTAATTGGCAATACAACTTCAAGCCATTTAGCAGGATCTAAACAGCCCTATGGCGATCTTGAACGCTTTACAGTACCTGTATTTGATATTAAAAAACTTATTTCTTCAGCAGATCTAATTAAAATGGATGTAGAGAGTCATGAGGATCAGATTATTATGGCTACAACAAAAGATGACTGGAAAAATACAGATGCTTTTGTAGAAATAGGTACTGAAGAAAACGCCGAAAAAATTTATGCTCACTTAAGCAAACTACAGATCAACATGTTTGCACAAAAACTTGGCTGGGAAAAGGTCAAAAAATCCAGCGATATGCCTATATCTTACCGAGAAGGCTCTCTGTTCATTTCTTCTAAAAAAGAGATGCCTTGGGAATAGCGCATCATTTACGATGTGTACAAATCTACTTCACACTGTGCTAAGTGCATGCATTGAGACATAATCTTTGCAAGCTCCTCTTTGGGAAGCTTTGGATCTAAGTCTTCAAGACCTGCTCCAAACTTGAGCATGGGAACGATTTTTTGATTTTCAATCATCTCAACGTTACAAATAAAAAGTCCTGGAGTGTTCCAAATGGCATTAAAATTAGACAGCAAATCACTGTGATTCCTAATACAAAAATAGGGAATATGAAAACTTTCTGCCAATTTATGATAATCCGGAAAATAAAGGCCAGAAGCTTCGTCAACAGCAACATAATGAGAATTGAGCCATGTATCAATTGTCTGCTTTTGAATACCATGTCCCTTATTATCGAATATGAAAATTTTAATGGGCAAATTATGTCTACGAGCCGTTGCAAGCTCTTGCAAACACATCATGAGTCCGCCATCGCCAATAATACAAATGACATCTTCCTTCGTAGCAAAAGCAGCACCTACACTTGCTGGAAGAGAATACCCCATTGGAGTATGGTTCCAAGCAGAAAATATTCTTTGCCTTTTTTTAGTTTCAAACGCCTGCAGCGTCCAACTGACATTTGCTCCTGTATCAGCAATAATAATATCACCCTCTTTTGCCAAACCAGACATCTCCTTAATAAAAACATAAGGGTTCACGCGGTCTTTACGGTGATAATCATCAAGATTGCAAACAGGGTACTCTCGCATCCACTCATGGATAAGCTTCCTCCAAGAAGAAAACCTATCTTCAATATTCTCTATATAAAAACTTTCACATACTTTAAAAAACTTGCCAAGGTCTGAATGAATTTGCAAATCTAAAACAAATGTGTCTTTATCAAACTTCTTGAGCTCTTCCTCATCGACATCAATCATTATTTTTTTTGCACCAGGTGCAAATAAATTTTGCTTGCCCCCTGTTATCATTGGAGAAAGACGCGTGCCCATAGCTACAACAAGGTCCGCATTTTGTACAGCAAAATTACCAGCTCTTGGCCCACAAACACCAACTCCTCCCATATTGAGCTCATCATCAAAGGCAAGTAGATCAAAAGCACCCCACGTCAAAAGAACAGGTACTTTAAAATGCCTTAAAAAAACAGTTACAGCCTCTTCCACTTTGGCGCAATGCACTCCTGCTCCTATAACAAAAACAGGACGTTTAGAATCTGCTATCATCTGAAAAAGCTGTCTGACAATATCATTTGAAACAACTGGAAGTTCACTAGAGGGCATATAAGACACTAAGTTATCTGGATCGATATCCACTCTTTGAAGATCATCTGGAATATCTAACAGAACAGGACCTGGACGTCCCTCTTTTGCTATATAAACAGCTTTTTCAAGCTCATAGCGGATCGTTAAAGGATCTCTTATCAATTTGGCGTATTTTGTAATACTTGAAAAAATCGATACAACATCTGTTTCTTGAAACCCACGTTGGCGAAGCTTCTCACTTTTTTTAATTCGAAATGTTGAAACTTGCCCTGTAATACAAACCATAGGTATAGAATCTGTATAGGCATTGCATACGCTAGTTACAATATTTGTAGCTCCAGGGCCACTTGTCGTCATTGTAAGACCCAAATTTCCTGTAACACGCGCATACATATCAGCAGCAGCAGCACCATGTTCTTCATGTTGCACACACACAGGCATGATTTGATCATGCTTTGCAGTGGAGTCTACAAGATGAATAACTGCACCACCAGAGACTAAAAAGTTATGACTAATCCCCTGTTTTACAAAAAAATCTACAACATAATCAGCTAATTTCATAAATATAAATCCTGTGTACTAACCTGAGTTACTAAGGTATAAACCAATAAAAGTCACCTGTGTAACCTACCTGTTTGAAAAAAGCCTTCCATTCATCTACATGCATAATGGTCTTCGCTGTCAAATTCCAAGCATACATTAGCTCTTTTTCACGCTCATCACGATAAGCATCCACGGTTATAAAACTCTTGCCACGACTCACTCTTTCAATCTCTTGTAAAGCCATTGCAAGATCATCTTTTTCAAGATTGTGCACCGTGTTAATGGAAATCACAAGATCAAAAGAGTTATCTGGAAAGGGCAATTTTCTAGCGTCTGCAACCTGTACAAAAGACTTTACCTCTTCAATAGCATTTTCAATAGCGTAAGAAGAGACATCAACACCTTGAATTTCAAGACCTGGAACCATTTGCATCATATCATAAAGCATAAAGCCTTTTGCGCAACCAACATCCAAAACCCTATCTTTTGGCTTTAAATGATAATACTCTAAAAAAGTTGGAACCACCGGCTGCCAAAAACGCGGCTGATAGTTAAAACCACCATAACCTGTCTTTCTATCTCCATCAAAAAACTCCTTTCCAAACTGGCGAGCAATGGATCTATCCTCTTCTGTTTTTGTATTGCCACGCTCTTCAACATTTCTCTTTGCTTTTGGATAGTTTGCAAGTAGATCTACTTCATTTCCCATACTGTTTTAAGCCTTATGAATGTATTGTAGTGGTTCTTTTTCAATAGTTTCTAAATTTTTAGACACCCAGGACACCGTATCTTGAATGCCTTGCTCGAGCGTGATCTTAGGTGACCATCCAAACTCTTGCCTTGCCTTTTGCGAATCAATTGTATACGCCTTATCTTGTCCAAGACGCTCCTCAACCGCAATGGTTGCCTTATCAAAAGGTATCTGCATTTTATGGCAAATCATATCGACTACATCTTTTACAGCAACACCTTGATCTGGAGAAAAATGGTAGATCTCTCCAATTTTTCCCTGCTTCATAGCCATAAGCTCTCCCTTAGAGACATCACGGATATGAATATAAGACTTAACAGCAACACCGCCTCCGTGCAGCTCTATCTTCTTACCCGTTTTTAAGTAAATGATAGAACGAGGAATAATTTTAAAAAGCTGTTGTCCTGCCCCATAAACGTTTGTTGCTCGCACCATTACAAGAGGAAAATGAAAATTCTTGGCGAACGTAAAGAGTGATAAATCCCCTGCAGCTTTCGATGCTGCATAAGGGGTGCTTGGATTTAAAGGAGCATCCTCTTTAATGTTCCCCACACAAGTTCCATATACTTCAGGAGATGAAATGTGCACGTAACGTTTTAAGTAGGGCTGGTCTTTGAGCATGTTTGCAAGGCGAGTGAGTGCAACCGCATTCGTTTGAAACCAATGGTCTGGGTTTTGCCAACTGGGAGCCACTTCACTTTGGGCTGCAAAATTCACAACATAATCGGGCTTAAAGCTCTCAAGCAAATCTTTCAATTCTGCAAAGTCTGTATTCAGATCGATTTGCCGAAAGCGAAAGTTAGAACAATCTCTTTGCTTATAAGGAAGAAAGAGAGCAGGCTTTTCTGGTGATCTGCTAACTCCAAGCACTTGATAATTTCCCTCTTCAAGAAGAAGGTCGATAAAATCACTCCCAGAAAAGGAGTTACTTCCAATGACTAATACTTTTTCCATACTACTATAGCAATCCCTTCTTGATCCTTCTACGATTATGCTCTACCATTTTTTGTTTCGATATAAATTTCTTTACCTCTTTAACATCCTCACCCATACTGTACAAAACATCTGGACATATATCTGCACCATTTGGCCAGCAAATACTCAATAGACAGTCATCTAAAGATACCTGTTTAAAAAATTCAAAGTCCTTTAATTCTTTAAAAATACCTTTAGTGTTCTGTAATTTATCTGCAAAATCAATAATTTTTACTTTTTTATCGCTAAACTGTAGTTTCAATCTATATCCATCAACATACTCGACTTTTTTTACTCTCATAACCACACAAGACCCTTAATTTTTTTAAATTAATGAGGTGTATTATGATCATCAAAAAACATCTTAATAACTATTCCTAAAAAACGACTGATTTCTGGCATTAGTTTCCTCTCAGGCTAAAATGGCCCTGTAAATGCATTGTCTGGCACATCATGTGGCTTTTGACTTAAATCTTGTAACAACTCTTGTAATAATAATTTTGCTTGTGGACTCTTATGCATTATTTCCAGCACTTTGATCTCAATATCTTTAGAGGTTGGGTAATAGTGATTTGCAAGCATCCAACTCGTCGGACTCAAGGAATCTGGATAAGTGATGCGAACAGGAGGAGATTTTAAGTCCCCAAAAGCCTCTTCCGTAACAAACGCAATCACTTCGGCTGCAAGCCCGCAAGTCTTCCAATCAGGGTCACATACAACAAGCCTTCCTGTCTTTCTAACGGAGTCAAGAACGGTTTCTTTATCTAGCGGCTTAATTGTGCGAAGGTCCACAACTTCTGCAGAAATACCCTCTTTTTCTAAAGCATTTGCAGCTTTCCAGGCCTCAAGTGTCATCTGAGAACATGCAACTAATGTAACATCAGTGCCTTCTTTGATCACTTTGGCTTTGCCTAAAGGCACCTCATATAACTTTTCAGGCACCTCTCCAAAGATCCCATGCAACCAACGATGCTCAATAAATACAACAGGATTATTATCCTCAACAGATGCCACAAGCAATCCTTTTGCATCAAAGGGCGTAGATGGCATTACAACTTTTAAACCTGGTATATGTGCAAAAATATTGTGCAAGGTTTGTGAATGTTGTGGCCCTTGCCCCCAGCCCCTACCAATAATCAGACGAATCACAAGAGGCACTTGCATTTTACCGCCAAACATATAGTGCCACTTAGCAGCGTTATTAATCAGTTGATCAAGAGCGAGTAAAAAAAAATCCACCCTTTGATGTGTCATGATAGGTCGCATACCAACAATTGCAGAGCCAATAGCAATACCCGTCATGGCATTCTCAGAAGTTGGCATATCCATTACTCGGTTTTCACCATACTTTTTTTGCAATCCAAGCGTTGTTCCGAAGGTACCTTTAGGATCTGGAACACCAAGACCCATAATGTATACTCTAGGATCCAATTCCATCACTTGATCTGTTGCTTCTAAGATTGCTTCGTGAAATTTGATGTGACGACTCATAGTGCCCTTACATAAGTGGTATCAACATTGGGATCATAAACAGGAAAAGGACTACTTTTGGCAAAATCAAAAGCTTCTTCAATTTCTAATGCGATTTCTTTTCTTGCCTCTTCAATAGAAAGATCTGACACAAGCTTTTTTTCCAGCAAATAGGCTAAAAATGCATCCACAGGGCATGATTTTTTCCAATCTAAATATTCCGACTCTTCTCGGTACCCTATATTATTATCAAAATTAGGCCCACAATGCTCTCTAAATCTGTATGTTGTAAATTCAACATACGCAGGCCCCTTGCCCTCTCTTATGTGTTGAATTGCCAAACCAGAGAGTTGATGAACCTCTTCAACGCGATTGCCATCTCCTTCTTTTGTAAAAAAGCCATGAGCTTTTGCAATAGCCACGCGATCTCTCTCTTCTGGTTGCCGTACAGATAAGGGCGAATAAACAGAATAAAAATTGTTTTCACAAACAAAAAGCACAGGTAGCTTCTTCAAGGCTGCAAAATTGAGCGCTTCAGAAAAAACACCCTCTTCTGTTGCACCCTCACCTATAAAAAGTACGGTAACACGATTTTCACCCTTTAAAACGGATCCAAAGGCAGCACCTACTGCAACAGGAATGCTACCACCAACAATGGGAGTTGATCCAAGCATACCCACATCTAAATCCACAAGATGCATAGAGCCTCCCCTTCCAGAAGAGCAGCCTGTCTCTTTTCCATAAATTTCTGCTATCATACGCTTTAAATTGCCACCTTTTGCAAGATAGTGAGCATGAGCTCTGTGATTACTGATTAAATAATCTCGAGCCGTTAAATGCGCACACACTCCAACAGCAATAGCCTCTTGTCCAATGCTTAAGTGGACAGGGCAGCGCATCTGTTGCTCTGAATATTTTTCTGCAATAGCCTCTTCTACCATCCGTATACGCAAAGTCTTATAAAATAATTGCAAGGCTATATCTTCTTTTACATCTTCCATCATTTTAAAAGCCTTGTCACATATTTACAAAAAGGAGCTTTCTGTACAGATTCTCTATTACCAACAATTTGCACATCCATAGCTGCTGCCACAGAACCTAAAAAACCAGAGAGAGGAAAAGAATACCCTTTTGCAAGGCCCAAAGACGCTATAGCTAAAAAGCTGTCTCCTGCTCCTATACGGTCAATTACATTTGTGGTAAGCGCTGGTATTGTAAAAGAAGAAGTCTCTCGAGCATAACATTCAACTCCCTCTACACCTCTTGTTATTGCAACAGAGGGACAGTTTAATTTATGTGCAACTTTTTCTACAACATCTTCTAAAGGATTATGTCTGTCATGCGCTGCTAAGCGAAGCTCTGGTTCATTGAGTGAAATAAAATCTGCTCTCTTATAGTGAGTCACTACATTAAAGCCCCTATTGCCACTATTAGTCTGCGTGTTCACCGCTAGAAAAGTAGGTGCCAAAGAGAGTGCTTCCACAATTTTTGGATTAGTAAAACCATTGCCAAAGTCGCAAGCGATAACAACATCATACTCCTTTGCATGCACGCGCAAATCAGCAACAATTTCTTCTGTCTGCTCACTTGTAAGAAGAGACTCATTTGTAGAGTATGTTTCAAAAAGTTTCGAAAGTGTCTTACCATCTTTTAAAACATAACGCTTCTTTGTAAGTGTTGTTGCTTTATCAATATAGGTAAACTGCTTACCTACTTTTGGATCTAATGCTTGATGAATAAACTGCAGATGAGGACACTCCCTGCCAACAGATGTGATTAGATCAACTTGACCAGCAAAACCTGCCACGTGATTTGCGACAATTAGAGATCCACCAAGAAACACCTCTTTTTCTAAACAACGAGCAGCCATGTGAAGTCCTTTACCCGATTGGCCAAGAGGAGATACATATTGATATTCATCAATGATCGCATCACCTACAACCAAAACTTTTAAAGTAGAAAGCCCATCAATTGCTCGGATGACATCCTCTATTCGGTACTCTTTTTTAATTTTCTCTAAAAACTCCGTCACCACAGGAGCTACTGGATCGATGTAGCGATTGATAAGAGAAGAAGAACTAAATACGATATCATCTGTATAGTGAACTTTTCCACCCACAGAATTAACGGCGCTTACTTCTTCAGAAATTTTTCCCGTTACATCTGCTGCGTGATCTACATACTCTACGCCCTTCACATAGACATCTGGCTTAATTTTTTGAATACATGAAACCGCATCTGCAGTCTCGTTAAGAACAACATAGTCAACTGCAACAATTGCCGCAAGCGTTTCACAGCGCAATTGTTCATTAAAAGCAGGGCGTCCTGGCCCTTTGTTCACAAAGCGATCAGGAGTAAGTGTTACGATAAGCTTATCTCCTTGCTTTTTAGCCTCTGCAAGGTGCCTAATGTGTCCTGGATGAAGTAAATCAAAAACACCATGACACTGAACAACAGAGAATCCATTTTGCTTATCATCGCGTAAAATATTTTGAATTTCTTGAAATGTCTTAATTTTAGTGTGCATGTGTCATCATCGATTGTAAAAGTGATTTATAACTAGCCATTTTACGATCCTTCCAACTATCAACAATTGTGTGTAATAGCGAAAAATGCCCTGTTTCCACAAGACCATAATCAGAGGCTTTTAGCCAAAAGTTGAGATCTCCCTTAGTTCTCAGAGGATTATTATTTGCAAAACCACTCAACGTAATTACTTTAGCACCCTTTTCTCTTGCAACATCTGCTGCATTGATAATATTTGGTGACTTACCAGAGCTACTGATAGCAACAAGAAGGTCTTGTGAGTGCATCAATGTTTGAAGAGGCTTACTAAACACATTTTCATATCCAAGATCATTTCCGATACATGTCAATAAATTCGAATCTACGAGTGTACTGGCAGGTATTCCTAAAGCTTTTAAAAGGTCTGTACAAAAGTGAGAAGCAATACCTGCACTTCCCCCATTACCAATAACATACACAATACCCTTTGCCTCTTCTGTATCATGTAGCAAGCTATGAGCAAGCTGAAGAGCACTCTCTTCTTCTATTACGCCTTCATGCGTTGTGTACACACACTCTTTAACCAATTGAACAAGCTCTTCCAACCTTTTTACGAACATATGCACTCATCCTTTTTTGGATCCAAATAGCGAAACCAAGAAGCTGTTGCTACTTTAATGCTCTCTGGATCCCAAAGAGGAGCATCACGAAATTCATCTATATGCTCTAACATCTTTTTAATTCCTTCTTCAAAAGAGATGGAAGCTTTCCAGCCAAGCTCTGCCTGGATTTTAGAAACATCTGCAAAGGTACAATCTGGCTCTCCTGGACGTTTGGGGATATAAACAACATCGCCACCCAAAAGCTCCACCAAACGGTTCACACTATAATGTCCAGAGCTTCCCACATTAAAGATTTTACCACTAAGCTCAGAACATGCAGCTTTATATACAGCATCCACAACATCTGTTACATAGGTAAAGTCTCTTGTCTGCTTACCATCTCCTACAACTGTATAAGGCCTATTATTTAATTTTTGTGCCAAAAAGACACCAAATACAGCGCCATAAGCACCCGTTGTTCTAGATCTTGGTCCATATACATTAAAAAAACGAAGGGATACAGCAGGTAGATGATATAACTTTTCCCAATGCATTACAAGCTGCTCTCCCAAATTCTTCGTCAAAGCATAAGGGTATTCTGGAGAAATTGTTGCGCTCTCTTGCGTTGGGTATTCTTTTGCTATGCCATAACAAGAAGAAGAAGCTACATAGACAAAGCGTTTTACTTTTGCACGCTTTGCACATTCTAATACATTAAAAGTACCATTCACATTGACTTCATAATAAAGATCTGGTTTTTCAATTGATGGCACGATATCTGCCATCGCAGCTAAATGAAAGACCCAGTCTACTGCATTAAAAAAGGGTTCAATCTCTTGAATATTTCGAATATCGACCTTTTCAAAAGAAAAAGCTGGATGGTTCTGCACAGATCTTAAATTTTTTAAATGACCACCTGCAAGGTTGTCAAGAACAATAACTTCATGCCCCTCTTGCAAGAGGCGCTCTACCAAATGGCTACCAATAAACCCAGCGCCTCCCGTAACTAACGCTCTCATAAATACTCCTCTTACTGCAGATTGACAGCCTTCATCACTTTAATATTATAATAGCGCGCATCATCCAAAGAATTAGGTAGATGTCCCTTTTCAAAAGCATCTACTAAACTACTCATCGCATCTTCTATCGTATATTTAGGCATAAACCCAAGTTTTTTTGCAATTTTATCTGATGAAACATGGTAAGAACGATTATCATTTGTTGACTCAACAACAAGCTCTACGCTTCTTTTCTTACCAACTATTTCGGCCGCCATCTTTCCAAGATTCATTACAGTATGGTTGTGATAGCCTACATTAAATATTTCACCTTGCACTTTCTCTTCAGGCATCTCTAAAACATGAATATAAGCCCTTACCATATCTTCTACATGGATATTAGGTCTCATTTGAGCGCCGCCGAGCACTTTTACTCTGCCCGTATTATAAGCCAGATTAACCAAAATATTGACAACAAGATCAAGCCTTTGACGAGGTGCATATCCACATACCGTTGCAGGACGCAATACAGTACATATAAAGCTTGGATCTTTGTACTTTAACAAGATCTCTTCACAATCCGCTTTAAACTTAGAATAATCCGTAAGGGGCTCTAAAGACATCTCTTCTGTAACATTTGATTCAGCCTTAACACCATATACAGAGGAGGATGAGGCATAAACAAAGCGTCTGACACCCGCCTTCTTTGCAAGCTGAACAAAAGGCTCAAACGCATCTAAATTAATCGATTTTCCAAGCTCTGGATTAAGTTCAAAACTTGGATCATTAGAAATGCATGCCAAATGAATTACGGCGTCTTGTCCGATAAGTGCTTTTTCAACTCTTTGAAGATCACGAATATCAGCTTTTATCTCTTTTAATTTCACATTATTTTTGAGATGTGAAAAAACATCATCTCCATAAAGATACAAATCAAAAACAGTAACCTCATAACCCTTATTCAACAACTCAGGAACAAGTCTTGAGCCAACATAACCTGCACCACCTGCAACTAATACTTTCATTCTTTTCACCTAAAAACAAGCACATAAAAGGCTAGTTTGTAAAGCAGTAAAAAATAAAAAACAACAAGAAAATCTATTCCGGTAGAAAGTGTTGAAAATGAGGTTGTTTCATTGGCAGTACTCTTTTATTGAATATTAAATATTATAATTATATATATCAATCAAAGCAACAGGTAAGAAAATGTCTGATATAAGCGATCTTGGAGAAGGCTCAAAATTTCAATTCGATAAGCTAGCACTTCCTGAGACTAAAGGAAAATTTAAACCGCGCATTGTTCTTTCAGAAACAGAAGGGAGCGTAGCACAAATTGCCTATAGAACTCTTACTGAAAAGAGCTATACTAAAGAACTTAATAAACTCAGAAAGCAAGAAACTCGCTCAATATTTAGAAGATTTGTTCCTGCACTCATAGGAAACAAACACGTTGAAGTAAATATCAGGAGTATGGCCAAGCGTTTGGGTCTCACGAAAGACTCTATATTTGAAGCTGCAAAAGCAGGCACTCTTGAAACTTTGTTTACCAAAGAAGCTCAAGCTGTTGCCAAGCATGCTAAAGCCATACAAAATCTTGGCCTATCTCCAAACGAAGTACTAAAAATTTCTACCTATATCATAAAACACAAAAATGACCTTGTCAAGCAAGCTACAACAAGTGGAAAAACGATATACATAAGAGCCTCTAAAGAAATACCTCGAGCTCTACAAATAACTCCTAAGGGTCAAATCATCGTCCATCTCAATAAAAGGCGACTTGGAGACGACATTATAGGAGAAGGAAGTTTTAAAACAGTTAGAAGAGCCGTTAATGCTGATACAGGTGATTTTTATGCCGTTGCACGAATGATGAAAGAGGTAGATGAGAAAGAGCTAGATAAAGAAGTTGTATTTCTCGAAAAATGCAAAGGCGCAGGTATTGCAGAACTTTCCGAAATCATTACTGTCGATGGCAAAACTCGAAAAAAGTTCTTCATACAACCGCTATATGAGAGTGATCTAAAAGCCTCCTATCAAAATCTCTCTAAGTTGCAACAACTCCAAATTACACTAGACCTTCTTAAGGGAGCAGCTCTCATGGAGGAAAAAGGCGTAATCCATCGCGATTTAAAACCTGCTAATATTTTTTTATCAACAGAGCGCGATGGCACTGTACATGCATTCATTGCAGATTTTGGCTTAGCAGTGGAAGAAAAGAGCACTGACCCCCTATGGATTGCCGGCACTCGTGCTTATTTTGCACCCGAGTACTCTGTACTCCGTGATAAAGTTTTCGAATCTCTCGAGAATGAAAATGAACAAATACGACAAGCAACAACTTCTAAACTCGATGCTTGGGCACTTGGCGGGATCATCCGCTTTATGGAAACTAGAAAACATCCGTATAAGCTTAAAGAAGATCTACCTATTCCCGAAACTATATCATACCTGGAGGGAAGTATAGAAAATAACCCCTTATCATACCTTCAATATGACCTATTGCGACAAGATCCTGCAAAGCGGCTCTCTGCAAAAGAAGCTCTTGAAAAATATCAAACACACCTTGAAGCAAAGATCAAACAACTCAAGCAAAATCCTTAAACTTGTTTGTGTATATACTCATTTTATGATAGACTCGTGCAAATATTTATTTTATAGAGGAGTCTACTTGCTTTATGTACCTAATTATTCTTCTTTATGCGCTTCTTGCCTCCACATTTGTTTTTGCAAAATTTGCTCTCGACTATGCATCCCCTATCTTTTTAATTGGATTTCGAATGACCCTTGCAGGAATACTTCTTTTAAGTTACCTGTTTCTCTTCAGACGTAAAGTTTTTAAAATAAAAAAAGAAGATATTTTTCTCTTTTTAAGAGTTGCTTTTTTTCACGTATACATTGCCTTTATTGCAGAATTTTGGGCTCTGCAATATGTCTCCTCTTCAAAAACGAATTTGATTTACTCACTAACTCCATTTATTGCAGCAATACTCTCATTTTTTCTCTTAAAAGAGCGCCTTACTTCAAAAAAAGTTATCGGAATGACCCTTGGTGTGCTTGGACTTTGTCCCATCCTCTTCTCACAAAATTCAGGCTTGCTTGTTACAACAGACTTTTTCAACATCTCCATACCAGAAATTGTGCTGCTTGTAGCAGTAGCCTCTGCATCCTATGCATGGTTTGACATTAAGAAGTTAATGAATAAGGGCTATTCTCTTATTTTAATTAATGGACTTGCAATGCTAGTGGGCGGAATTGGCGCTTTTTGCACATCGCTTGGTACAGAAGATTGGTCATCTGGTATTCCGGTTACCGAGTTTCTACCTTTTTTAAAATATGTGCTTATCCTTATCTTCTTATCTAATGTTGTATTTTACAATATGTATGGTACTCTTTTGAAAAAGTACTCTATTACTTTTGTAACTTTTGCAGGCTTCTTATGCCCTCTTTTTGGGACTTTCTTTGGTTGGTTCTTTAGGGATGAAAGCATTACTTGGCACTATTGGGTCTCTCTTGGGACCATCAGTATAGCTCTCATGATTTTCTATAGAGAAGAGCTCAAAAACATGATAAAAAAACCACAGCCCGTTCCATCTCAATAAAACCTTTAAAAATTAAGGGTGGCATTAATATTATCAAAATCGTTAGTAAAAGACTTGGTATTAGTTGTAGTACTACTTGTGCTACCTAAACTACCACCACTTGCAATTGTGCTTACTCCCTCTCCTATATCAAATAAGCCCTCCACGTCTGTAAGTAAACTACCTCCTGAGGCCTTTTTAAGATTTTTTCGCTTCAAAGGAGTTTTTTTATTTTTTTTAGGAGTACTTTTTCTCTCATGCTTAATTTTTCCTGATTTTTTCACAATGCCTCCCAAAACTCGCGTTTTTTAAAATGGATTACCAAAATTAATAGTTACATCACTCATATTATTAAAATCTTCATTATCTGAATTCATATTAATTGTTTCATTGCCGCCACTAGAACCACCTACAGTAAATCCTCCTGTGGTCTTTTTCAGATTTTTTTTCTTTAAATTCTTGGGCGAGCCTTTTTTTAATTCATAAGACTTGTTTGTTTTATGTTTCATATCTGCCTCTAATTAATAAATATTATTTATAAATAAAGCGGGAAAAATCCTCCCGCTTTAAATAATAGACATAATGCCTTATAGGTCGCTAATACGTCCACGCCCAACGACTCCTCCAGTATTGTAATTGTCATCATTATTATTTGATGACATAATAATTGTCTCTTTGCCAGAAGAAGCACCGCCTATTGAAGCCCCTGAGTAATTATTAATTATACCACCTTGGCCACCTCTAGTTTTTTTAAGAGATTTTCCTTTTAGGTATTTTTTATCTTCATATTTTGCAGGTGCAGCTTTAGGAATTTTTGATATATCTTTTGTTTTATTTATCTTTTTCATACAGACCTCCTCTTGGGAATTATTCCCTGTCTATAAAACTGTATTGTATTAACAAATCTCTAATTTGTCAAATTATGTTTATTATAATAAATTAGCTTTTCCTACGGCGATGCCCTAAGATTTTATAACGCAGGGCGTCCGCCCTAAAAACTACACATGGCAATCATTACCTAAGGCGAATGCCCTAGGCTTTTATAACGAGAGGTCTTCAGCCTGCAATCTAAAGGCACTATCCTAGGGCGAATGCCCTGGTAATACCAGGATATGATTTGCAGGCTGAAGGCCTGATTTATAGGCATTTGCCCTGTGTAAAATAACGCCAGCTCGATTTTCAACTATCTGCTAATCAATAACTTGAATAATTAAAACACGGAGACGCGGAGACACGGAGACTTATAATTTATCATTTATGATGCGTTCTACACCGTTTTTTACTTGTTTATTGCCAAAATTAATGAGTAAACCTAGTTCATGTCTTGTTAAGCGCAAGTATGTAAGAAGTTGAACAGAATGAATAGGAT
>JARLHF010000008.1 GCA_031292375.1 Chlamydiales bacterium | reverse complement strand
TAACGATTTGTCTTATAAAATTATTGGAGCAGCTATTGAAGTCCATAAGGTGCTTGGAGGGCCTGGTTTGCTTGAAAGTGTATATGAGTCTGCATTATGTCATGAATTGTCGTTGCAAGGATTGCAAATTCAAACACAAGCCCCTCTAAATGTAATATACAAAGGGTGTAAAATTAGAGAACCACTTTATTTGGATATCCTGGTTGAAAATAAAATTATCATTGAAATTAAAGCAACAGAGAAAGAGCATTCTGTTCAACTTCTTACATACTTGCGCTTAACAAGACATGAACTAGGTTTACTCATTAATTTTGGCAATAAACAAGTAAAAAACGGTGTAGAACGCATCATAAATGATAAATTATAAGTCTCCGCGTCTCCGTGTTTTAACTATTCAAGTTATTGATTAGCAGATAGTTGAAAATCGAGCTGGCGTTTATTAAGCAAAAGAATACGTAAGCTTAGTTGATTAAACTTGAGGTTGTTTGCTTGATTGTCATAATTATTGGCTTCCTTTAGCTTAGCTTTTACGCTTTCATAAAGTGCTTCGCTTTCAGTTTTGTTGTATGCGTGAAGGAAACAAGGTATCAAAAGAAACAATAAAACATAACGCAAGTACTTCATACAATGCTCTTTAGTTTAGCTATTTCGAGAAGAAGTTTTATTTGTTGAATTTCTTGATAGCGACACTATAAGGCCTTAAAAAAACACAAAAGTCCGAACCTAACACACGATTTGAAGATTGAGCACGAAAATATTTACGAAATCTTAATTAAAATAATTTATCAAGAAGCGGCCGTTGTTTCGTAGAATCTGAAAAAAACTAGCACAAGCAGTACGCGTGTCCAAATATAATAAGATAAAATTTATATTATCTTAATTAAGCTAGTCCAGCAGAGACTGCACTGGGAGTTCTTGACCTTGTTTCGCTAAAATTTTGTTTTCTTTTGCAATAAGATTTGCATCTGCAAGAGTGATAATAATACTTTTATCGATTGTTGAGAAGAGATGTTCTTCCACTGCATTAGAAATTTGTTTAGGAGTAACTTCGAGTAGTTTGTTGCGAATAACTTGTCTTGTTTGATTGGTAATTCCTAGTTGAAAATCTTTATAAGCTGATAAGGCTTGGGCTTGGATGCATTTTTCTGTATCTAGCATGCGAATAGCAGAGAATTGTGCTTTGGTAATATCTTGAGCAGATACTTTTTTTTGGACAACTGTTTCAATTGTTTTTTTAAAAACATCTAATGTCTGTGCAATGTGAGCATCTGCACTACTACACAGGGCAATATCCCCTGTATATTGTATTCTAATACCGGGACCATAAGCTCCGCTTGTCTTTCTTAACTTATTGTATAAAATATTTTCAAAAATATTTGTAGCTACAAGAAGAGCTGAATAGTCTTTATGTAAATAATTTATTGCTCGAAATACCTGACACGTAGAAGCTATAGGCATTCTAGCTTCAATTGCGTGAGAGCAAATTAATGGTATTAATAGGTCCTTTTTTAGAGGTGTGAAGCCGGCATGGCTTTTTGTGCTAAAATCAAATAAGTGGTGGTCCACAATAGTTTTAAAGGTATCATCATTACAAGTGATTAAAAGATGTGGCTCTGGACATGAATAAAGCATTTTTTTTAAACAAGATAATTTTTCTATAACTTGGGATGTTTTGTCTAGATGTGATATATTTTTAATGGCCTTAAAATAGCTAATACCGTTCCATAATTCCTCTAAGTAATTGTTTGCAGAAAATCCGCTTGATCCCCGTTTATATACATAATCGAAAGATTTTTTGGATAAACTATCCTCTAAAGTCGATAATTCTAAAAACAGCATTTGTGAAGTTGGCAATTGACTATAAAATGGCGGAGTAATCGTCTTTTGTAGGGCTGTAAAAAGCTTTTTGATTTTATAAGACAATCCTTTAACGTGTAGGCGAAGGCTGGATCTATTTGGTTCTGTATTTAGACGACAAAGAATTTCCTCACCATCTATCCCAATACTTCCATTACAAAGTAATGGAAGGAGAGCGAGTAATTCAGCGTCTTTGATTCCAGGAAGCTCAAACATTAGGTCTAGATATACAAGTCCATTAGTAACGCAAGGATGATGAAATATATGGATATTGTTAATTTTTGTTGCCGTTAAAGCAGTTTTTTGAGAATTAATTTTAACAGGAATATCAGAAAGTAGCAAAAGTGGTGATAAAGAAATATTTGAAGGAGAAGAAAGCTTTACCATATTAGATTTTATTGTTTTTAGGTCTTGTTGTGACAAGATATCCTTAAATCGCGAAAGTTCCTTTTGTTCTTTTAGTTCTTCCTTTGAAAAAAAATGAGAATCTTGTACAAAAATCAATCGTGTAAAGTCTGGGTTTTTAAGTAAATATTTGTTAATAAGTTTTTGGAAATAGGAAGGATTTGTTTTGTAAAGTTTTTTTAGTTTTTTAAAAGTTGAAGAAAATTTTAGTGTTTCTATAACATTCCCACCATAGAACTTCGTTTGTAACGCATTGTTACACCATTTCAATATGGGTGGACCCCCATTTTCTTTTATTAATTCTAAGCAATCAATTTCTAAAGAAGAGAACGCGTTGTTGATTATTTCTTGATCCAATCCAGTTTTAGTAAGTTCTTTCAAAATTTTAAAAATTTTTGCTTGGATAAGTTCTAAATTTTCCTTACTGCATCCGTAACAGGTAAATTGAAAAATAGTTCTCTGTAAATCGAAGGTTTGTGCTTGAATACTTTGCGCAAGGCTTTCATTTAAAATGGGATTAAATAGCTCTATATTATCAAAAAAATTTTCAAGAATTAACAGAGCTAGCTTTTCTACATGATCAATGAAAGATGTCGTAAGCCAGCTAAAAGCAATGCATTCTTCTTTAGTTAAGTCCTTTGGAACTAATATTTTTTTTGTTATGGGGCTTAGTATTTCTTTTTTTTGATTAATAAGAGAAAGGGGAGCTGTTTTTTTAGAATCTTTTAAAATCTGTTTTTCTAGACAATTAAGGTGCTCTTGTAGAGAAAAATTTCCATAAAAAGTAAATATGCAATTGCTAGGCTTATAAAATTTTTCGTGAGAAGCTATTACATCATTACAAGTTAGTGACCTTAATCCTTTCAGACTTCCTCCGTGATTGTGTCGATAACAATTTGGCAAAAGATACCGTTGTGTTGCTTTTAGATGATGCCAAGCCACTTCTGCACATTTATTCTTCATTTCATTATAAACTACACCATTAAAGCGAAGTCCGCTGTTAATATTATTTAGGCTTTTTAATTCTATGCGACATCCCTCTTGAAAGAATAAAAGTTCACTTAAGCATGGATAAAAACACCCATCAATTTGTGCTTTCAGCAAATTATAAAAATCCTTTTTTATTAAGCTAGAAGCATAAAATACGGTAAAATCTTCATTTGTAGTCGCTCGTAAGCTTGTATATAATGATGTAGTTGATTGAGACAAAAAGTCTTGATTTGTGTTTTTTGATGATGCCATATGCTCTAAAACATGAAGAGCTCCTTTATCGTTTTCTGGGCGTGTTTGAAAAGCAATGCAATAAAAATTTTCCGGATCATTATTTTCAAAATGGAAGATAGTTGCTCCGCTTGGCTCATGAACTATCTCTCGAAAAAATGAATTTAGTTCATCAATTTGAGCGGTTTGTATTACAACATAATCTTTGTACCTATCATTGCTTGATGCTAAAAATTTTGATGACATAGATTAGCTTGCCTTTTGAGACTTAAGATAAAATCTTTGAAAAAATATTACGATCTTCCATCATCACTTCAGACTACATTATAGAATGTTTTTTTAAAAATGAATTTTTAACAAGCAAATTGCGGTGGTTACGGCTATGATTTCAAAAAAGAATAAGATAAAAGGTTTTATTTATAGAACGTTTAGGAGTAAAAACCGAAGCATCTTTTCTCTACTTTTAACACTGAATATCAATTCAAACAGCCTTAAAAATAGCAATTTGTCCAACAAAGCAATTTCCAGGATATGCTGATAAAGTCGTTTTATGGATACAATTTAATATCTCCCTGATTGATATTTCATTGCTTCAGCCTAATCTTTTAAGCAGGTGTAAATTAGATATGCTTTAGGCGTCAAAATTGCTGATTCAGATGTTGCTACCTCTTACAAAAACCAAGCTTATTCTAGTGGTTGATAAGCATTTAGAGAGGCGTAGAGGGAAAAAAATCAAAGCTACAGCTACTTACAGAGACCCTGTTGCTTCTTCAAGAGGTTGGTTAATAAAATGTCTAGGTCTAAAATGGGTAATCATATCCGTTAAAGTGTAATTCATAAGCCTTTCCTGGCTACCATTTTTGATCTCCAATTTTTTTGCAATTTTGCCTTTTCTTTAGAATAGAGGCATAAATCTATATAAAAGGCATCTGTTGATAAAAAGTTATCCCATAGTCGCCTACGTCAGTATCACAAACATAATTAACAATGATCTCTAAGTTTGGGAAATCTAGTTTTAATTTCGCTTGCCATATATCGACAAGCGCTTTAGCTAGGACAATCGATTTTTCTTCAAAATCATCTTCATTTTCAAAATATGAGTCTACGGTTAATAAGTTAATCCAGAATTCAGGATTTATTTTTTTTTTAAGTAATTCTTGATATCTTTCTTCAGAATATTTTTCTTCCAAAAAGATGTAGTTGTCTTTTTTTATAAACTTAGGCCAAAAAAAATCTAAGAATGTAAAAAATATTTTAGATTCGATTTGCTTATCTTGTACAAGCCAATATAAAGCTGTATATATTGAAGGTGTATTGTTATCCATAATGCCTTTATTTTTTACCTAGGAATTTCATCTGGTCTAGCTTCCCTTACTTGAGGATTACCTGGTCTAGGCCCTGTAGGAGATGGATTTATTTTATTTTCTTTTATATTTGGCCTTGGTATATTGCCATGAGGCTTTCCAGGCCTCTATATTGTTTAAATGTTCCATCTTCATTAAATGTAGTATATTTTCCTTCAGCACCAGGTTGTTCTATAACACTGTGTGGTCGCCCTTCTGCTTGGGGGTCTGGATCACAATGAGTACAATAATACAGGGTCTTCGCCCTGCAAATTATATACACAAACAAGTTCAAGAATTGTTTGTGCATAACTATTCAAGCTATTGATTAACAAACAGTTGAAAATCGAGCTGACGTTAAATAACCTTAAGACAGCCTTACTATAGCTTCTTTCAAGTAAGTGATAAATAGATCGACTTCTTCATGCGTGTTGTAAAGGCCAAAAGAGACTCTCGATACAGTTCCAAGAGAAAATCTGCTCATAGTAGTTTGTGAACATAAGTGCCCCGTGCGAATAGCAACTCCTTTAAAATCAAGAAAAGTACCTAAATCTAAGGGATGAATACCTTCTACGATAAAGCTTACAAGTGAACCTTTTTTCTTTGCTCTACCAAGTATTGTAAGACCTTCTATTTTTTCTAACTCTCTTATCAAATGATCTAAAAGCGCTATTTCATGCCTTTCTATGTGGCTTAGCCCAATATCTTTTAAATAATCAAGGGATGCACCAAGACCAATCACCTCTGCAATCATAGGAGTTCCTGCCTCAAACTTCAAGGGAAGCTCATTATAAGAGCTTTTAGAGAGGGACACCTTTTGAATCATGTCACCACCTGCCTGATAAGGAGGCAATTGTTCAAGTAGCTCGTATTTGCCATAAAGTATTCCAACGCCCGTTGGGCCATAAACTTTATGACCAGAAAATGCAAGAAAATCTGCATCTAATTCTTGTACATCCAAAGTAAGATGAGGTGCACTTTGAGCCGCATCTATAAACACTTTAGCATTAAAACGGTGCGCCTCTTCGATGACTTTTTTTATAGGATGAAGTACGCCTAATGAGTTGGAAATGTGAGCAATACTTACAAGCTTTGTACGTTCATTCAAAAGCTTTTTATAAGCCTCAAAAATAATTTCCCCATTATCGTCGATAGGGATAAAACGTAAATGTGCACCTCTCTCTTCACAAAGAATTTGCCACGGCACAATGTTAGAGTGATGTTCACTTTCAGAAAGGATGATTTCATCACCCTCTTGTATCATAGCCTTTCCAAAGGAGCTTGCAATCAAGTTGATACTCTCTGTCGTACCTCTTGTAAAAATGATTTCTTCCGATCTTTTGGCATTCAAAAAATGCTGCACTTTTGTGCGCGCTTTATTATAAAGGCTTGTTGATTCCATAGAAAGGGCATAAACAGCTCTGTGCACTGTTCCATAATGATTTTCATAAAAATCTGTGATGGCCTCTATCATAACTTTTGGCTTATGAGCGCTTGCTGCTGTATCAAAATAGATAAGCGGTTTACCATGCCTTATGGCTCTTAACATGGGAAAATCTTCTCGCAAAAGAAAAAGATCTTTCATAAACTTCTTCCAAAGGGTAAAAGGTCTAGAATTTCTTTTGTAAATCCTTGTATAAGAAGCTTCCTTGCTTTTGCATCACTTATGCCCCTTGACTTCAAATAAAACAGAGAATCTAAGTTGAGCTGACCAAAAGTTGCCCCGTGAGACGCCTTTACGTCATCTGCAAAAATTTCTAAATTTGGTTTACTATTGGCAATTACGTAAGGACTTAAAAACAGATGGTTGTTTAGTTGAAAAGCATCTGTCTTTTGAGCTTCTGGATGAACATAAATTTTCCCCTCAAAAGAAGACTTTGATGTGTCACTGAGCACGCCTTTAAACAACTGCAATGACTTGCAGAAAGGGGCTACATGCTCTATAAATACGTTTGTATGAGACTCTTGATTTTTTTTCAAATCCCATAAACCATACAAAGCACACTCGCTATTTTCTCCTAATAACGAGACATAAAAATCTTGTCTAAACGTCTTTGCACCCCTTGTATGGCTTACTGCTTGAAACAAGCTATTTTTTTTAAGCTGAGCCCTTAAAAACTCAAACTGCCATGACTTAAAAGAGCTATCAAGTGTGCTATAATGAACTTTTGCTCCCTCATCGACAACAAAATCGTACATTCCACTCAAGAAAACATCTGCATCTTTTTCTTGAACTGTTTTTGAAACGAAAGAGACTTCAGCAAATGCACCTACAAATAACTGCACTCTTGGAAAACAAAGTGGGGATTTATTTGTAACTACATGAAGAATCTGTATAGGAACCTCTATTTTAATTTTAGGAGGAATATAGATGAAAGCGGATCCAGAAGATAGAGCCATGTTGAGTAGAGCAAAAGCATCCGTTTCTTCTTTTAAACTCTTTCCTAAATGGTTATTTAAAAAAGTTCCATAAGTTCTAAATGCGTCTGAAAGGGCTTTCCATACAATGTTATGCTTAATAGAGCTCATATTCGAAAGACTCTTATCAAATTTTCCATCTACAAAAACAATGCAAGAGTGTCTACACTCTGAAAGGATGTGAGACTCAATATCTTCCACTTTTAACTCTTCCAAGATCTGCTCTCTTCCCAAAAACTCTGTTACGTACAAGGTGCGAAGAGGAACGTATTGATAAGACTCTTTTCTTTTCTTAGGAAGACCCAAATCTAAAAAACGATCCCAAGATCTTGCTCTAAAGTGTTGCAGCGCATCTTCTTTTGAAGCATTTGCATAGTGCTCATGCAATGAGCGCAAAAATAGATCTTCTTGCAAAGGTTCTAATAGAACATGTCCAGACATTAAGATTCATCTCCGACTGCTGCTAAAAAGGCGTCATACCCTTTATCTTCCAAATGGAGTGCAAGTGTAGAAGGGCCAGACTCTACAATTTTTCCATCCATCATCACATGCACAAAATCTGGCTTAATATAATCTAGAAGACGCTGATAATGCGTGATTAAAATAAGCCCCTTCTCTTTATTCATCAAGCGATTAACACCCCTTGAAACAACTCGCATTGCATCGATATCTAAGCCAGAATCTGTTTCATCTAATATAGCAAGCTTTGGATCAAGTATCGCCATCTGCAAGATTTCATTGCGCTTTTTCTCACCCCCAGAAAAACCCTCATTCACACTTCTTGTGATAAACTCTTTTTTCATCTCCACAAGATCCATCTTTTCTTGTAAAAAGATAGAAAAAGCCTCTTCAGAATAGGAATCTTGCGATAAAGCCCTTCTCTTTGCATTGAAGGCTTCTCTTAAAAACTGCTCATTACTAACACCTGGAATCTCTGGAGGATATTGAAAGCTCATGAAAAGCCCCATCATGGCTCTCTCTTCTGGATCTTGCTCTAAAATATTTTTTTTGCAGAATATAACTTCTCCATCCACAACCCCGTAAGAAGGATGACCTGCCAGTACTTTTGCAAGCGTTGACTTTCCAGCTCCATTTGGTCCCATAATTGCATGAATCTCTCCAGGAAATACCGTGAGATTAAATCCCTTTAAAATAGGTTTGCCATCAATTGAGACATGAAGGTTTTTAATATCGATTAAAGGCTCTTTTACATTCATGTTTATCCAACCGAGTTTTCAAGTTTTAATGAAAGCAGTTTTTGTGCTTCTGCTGCAAATTCTAAAGGAAGCTCTTTAATGACTTGCTTACAAAAGCCATTGACAACTAAATTAACAGCATCTTCTCTTGCAATCCCTCTGGACTGAAAGTAGAAAAGTTGCTCTTCATTCATCTTAGATGTAGATGCTTCATGCTCTACTTCACTTGTGGCATTTGCAACTTCAATATAGGGAAATGTATTTGCTGAACACTTATTACCAACAAGCATAGAATCACATTGCGTATAATTTCTTGCGCCTTCTGCTCTTGGAGCAATTTTTACAAGACCTCTGTAACTATTGGAAGAAGTATCTGCTGAAATCCCCTTAGAAATAATTGTTGACCTTGTATTTTTCCCAAGATGAATCATTTTAGTGCCTGTATCCGCCTGCATCTTCCCATTAGTAAGAGCTATGGAATAAAACTCTCCAACAGAATCATCCCCTTGCAAAATACAACTTGGGTACTTCCAAGTGATTGCAGCGCCCACCTCTACTTGTGTCCATGAAATTTTCGATGCCTTTCCAAGGCATCTTCCTCTCTTTGTAACAAAGTTGTAAATACCACCGAGGCCTGTTTTTGGATCACCAGAATACCAGTTCTGCACAGTAGAATATTTAATCGATGCATGATCTAAGGCGACAAGCTCAACAACTGCTGCATGCAACTGATTAGTGTCATAAGCAGGAGCTGTACACCCTTCCAAATAACTTACAGAAGCATTTTCTTCTACAATGATAAGTGTGCGCTCAAACTGCCCTGACTCTTTATCATTAATGCGAAAATAAGTAGATAACTCCATGGGGCACTTGACACCTTTTGGAACATAGACAAAAGAGCCATCGGAAAAAACAGCCGAATTAAGCGCTGAAAAATAGTTATCACTTATGGGAACTACACTTCCCAAATACTTTTCTATAAGCTCTGGATATTTATGTACTGCCTCGGAAATGGGGCAAAGAACAACACCTGCTTCATCTAACTTTTTTCTAAAGGTGGTCCCAATAGAAACAGAATCAAATACTACGTCAACTGCAACATTTGTAAGTCTTTGTTGCTCATCAAGTGGAATGCCCAATTTTTCAAATGTTGCCAAAAGTTCTGGGTCTACTTGGTCTAGGCTATCTAATTTTGGCTTAGTTTTTGGAGCAGAATAATAGCAAATATTTTGATAATCGATTTTTGGATAAGATACATTTTGCCAAGAGGGCTCTTCCATTTGCAACCAAGCTCGGAAAGCTTTCAGGCGAAATTCCAACATAAATGCAGGCTCTTGCTTCTTAGCAGAAATCGCTCTGATAATCTCTTCATTGATTCCCTTGGGCAGAGAGTCGGTTTCAATATGAGTTACAAACCCATACTTATACTCCGTCTTTTCTGAAGAAAATTGATCCACAGGATCATGAGCCATAAAAGAATCCTCTCTAAATTCAGAAGACATTTTACTCTAAATAAGAGTTATACACAAACAAGTTCAAGAATTGTTTTTTTGACTGCGCCAAAGCCCCGAGGTTCAACGATCATAATCAACTCAATATTAGCAATATGGAGTTGATTATGATCGTTGAACCGCGAAAGCTTTCGCGTTGTCAAAAACCAATTCTTGAACTTATTTGTGTATATACACAATTAATAAGACAAGATAGGAAGCTTGCCACTAGGGACAAATGTGCCAAAAATTGCATCCATGGCAGATTCTCTTGTATCAGGATCATCTTCATAAGCAACCATTATAGTTTCTACTGAATCGAATAAGGATAGGGCATAAGGGCTTCCAAATAAGACAAGAATAACAGGCCTTCCTTGCAAAGCACTAATTAGTTTCAGCGTAGATGAAGAAACATTAAAATTATCTTTTGAAAATCGACTCAGATCAAACAAAGAAATAACAATTGTAGAGGAAGGGGAAATGAATGGGCATTCTTCCAAAGAAAATTCTTTATTTAAATAGTAAGCTCCTTCAATAATCCCTTGCGTTTCTCCTCCAATTTGGAAATGAACGATTTGATCCGTTGCAATGGGAAGCAGATGATTTTGGTCTCTAACAAGAGTCAAGGATTCTTTATATAGTTTGTGCTTCAATGCTTTTGCATCCTCAGTAAACAGCTCATCTCTTGTTACAAAAGGAACATGCGAGCAATTAAAAAGATTGCAAACCTCTTTTGCTTTCAATATCTTTAAAACCCTCTCATCTAATTGTACCTCAGAAATTTTTCCATCTATCACAGCTTGTTTTATTGCAAGGATGGCTTCTGGAATATAGATAGAATGAATCTCTTCAATATCCTCAAAAAGATGCGCTCCAAAAAGAAGCAAATCATTACCGGCTAAAAATGCACGCAGCGCCGCTTCTCTTGGAGAAAAATATTTCATCACACCCTTCATATTTAAGGCATCTGTAATAACAAGGCCATTAAACCCAAGTTGTTTTTTTAAAAGACCATCTACAATATTAGAGGACAAAGAAGAGGGAAAAAGAGATGACTGGTCAAGACTTGGAATCGATAAGTGTGCTGGCATAATAGCTCCAACCTTGTTTTCTATCATAGCCACAAAAGGGACAAGCTCGCTATTTTGCAATTCTTCCATAGAACGCTCTATAACAGGAAGGTCCAAATGAGAGTCTACAAATGTATCTCCATGCCCAGGAAAGTGCTTAGCACAAGCCAAAACACCCTCTTCTTGAACTCCTCTCATAACAAGCAAGGCTTTTCTTGCAACATCTTCTGGAATATCTCCAAAGGAACGCTCTCCAATAATAGGATTTGCAGGGTTTGTATTTACATCAACAACTGGCATTAGGCCCACATGAATACCTACTAATGCAAGCTCTCTTCCTATCTCTTTTCCAAAAAGATAAAGAAGAGATTCATCTTGTATGGCTCCAAGAGCCATATTCTTTGGAAAACGAAGAGCAGGCTCAAGGCGCATGGTAAGCCCCCACTCCGCATCTTGCATAGTAATCAGGGGAATTTTTTGCATCTTTTGACAGCAATTGATGATCTCAATTTGAACAAGAGGATCTCCTTGAGTTAAAATGATACCTCCAAGGCGCTGGCTTTGAATTGAGGTTTTCACCCTTTCCATTAGCTCTGGAGTCAACTTACCCCCAATAGGAGCTACAAAAAGTTGTCCAATTTTTTCTTCCAAAGAAAGTGTGCTTAAAACTTCTTCAGGAGACATTCCTGCATATAAGGAAACACTAATACAAAAAAATAGTAAAAAACGAAGCATACATAGCTCAAAACAGAAATAACAAAGGAGCAGTCTACTTAAGTTACATCTAAAGAAGCAAGTGTTCTTTTAATTTTTTCTTTTATCATTAAATTATTCCCTTGCATTCCCTGCTTTTTATCTTCTATTGCCTTAATTATCTTCTCTTTCTCAGCAGTTAAAGCAGGATTACCAACAGATGCATCATCTGGCCAAACCATTTCATTCGTTCTTGGATGCATGACACGATGTTTGCCATCAGAACGCTCCTTTCTTAATTGAGTTGCATCATTCCCAAATGAACCTATAACAGCCTTTGCAGCTGCATCCAAAGATTTTCGACCTATCCAAGAAATATAAGTATTACTATTTTTAATACTTTTTAAAGCAACAGGCTCCTCTAAGAGCTCTTTTGTAAATGGATCTTTTAACTCATCAGGAATTAGATCATCTCTTCTTATTCTTTTAAGCAACTGAACACGCTTTTGAAGCGTTGCTTCATCTACCACTAGCCTGCGAAATGAATCATCAAGACCTCTACTCTCTATTTCTATAAGCGAAATAGGATGCAACTTACTCAATATTACTCCAATTTTGTCCCATAAAACCTGATTATCTGCAATTTCTTTAGTAGTCACAATTTTTTCTTTTGTAGGATCCTCTGATATTTCCCTTATTCTTTTCTCTAATTTTTCTTTATACCTGCAGGTGCTACTTTTCTTTGACTTTACTTTCGAAGCAGGCTCAGAATCATTAATCATATCCTCTAAAGTTTTCCTAAAATTTTCTTGTGAAACGCACTCTAGTGCATCTAGAATGTCTACTCTTTTTAGAGAGGGATTAGGTAATCCTGGCTGTCCACTTCGTGAACATATTTCCTTGTAAAGCGCATTAACCTTATTGAAAAGTAGTGCATCATACTTGTTTTCTGTTGCATCATCTAGTCGCACATAAGAAAAAATAATTTGCCTAGCACTTTCACTATTATACCAATTCCTATCCCCAAAATAGTAATTAACCATTCTAAATATGGCTGCAACAATAACAGAGACTCCATACAGATAATGCTGAATAAAGTTTGCTCCTGCTTTAACCTTAGCAGGCTCTAAACAAGCTGACATTCTATCTAGATTACACTCATTAATAAAATAATTACCATCTATTATGCGTATCATAATGCTAACTCTTTCAATTTATTAAAGAGAGTAGCGTATAGATAAATCATTAATTTATTATAAAGATTCATCAAAGAAGGTTTGCTCCTAGTCAACTTTATTATTTTTTGATATACTGGCGTAAGAACCTGCTTTGTAGGAAAAAATATGCTCTCTAAATTTTTAGATCCAAAAAATGATTTTGCTTTCAAAAAGATTTTTGGCACAGAAAAAAATAAAGATATCCTCATTCATTTTCTCAATGATACCCTCACTTTCAAAGAGGGTTTTCCCATTCAGGAAGTAACTTTCTTAAAGACAATTCAAGATCCAGAAATCATCTCAAACAAAACTAGCATTGTTGATATTCTCTGCAAAGATGAAAGAGGACACACTTACATCGTAGAGATGCAGGTCGCAAAAGAAAAGGGTTTTGAAAAAAGAGCACAATACTACGCCTCTAAAGCATATATCTCTCAAACAAAGGCTGGTGGCGAATATCACAATCTTCAAGAGGTGATTTTTTTAGCTATTGCTGATTTTATCATGTTTCCAAATAAAGAATATTTTAAATCTGATCACGTAATTCTCGACAAGAAGAGCTATGAAAATGATCTCAAAGACTTCTCTTTTACCTTTGTTGAGCTTCCCAAATTTCACAAAACAATAGATGATCTCTCAACGATGCTTGACAAGTGGGTCTACTTCTTTAAGCATGCTGAAGACACTTCAGAAAAGGAAGTTTCTAGGTTAGGAGCCCATGATCCTATCATGGAGAGGGCCTATGAGGAGCTCAACCGTTTTTCCTGGAGCGATATCGAGCTTTTAACCTATGACCAAAAAGACAAATATGCCCGCACCTACAAAGCCTCTATGGATCAAAAATTTGACGAGGGAGAAGCTGTAGGCCTTGCTAAAGGTATTGCTACGGTTGCAAAAGCGATGAAAAGTCAGGGCATGACATGGCAAAGTATTCACGCAGTTACAGGCCTATCACAAATAGCAATTGAAACCCTTTAAAGAGCTTGACGTTTTAGCATGGTTTTAAAGAGACCCTCTTCTGAAGAAAGCTCCTGGAACGATCCTTCTTGTATAACCCGTCCCTTTTCAATGACATAGATGCGATCTGCATTTTTTATGGTGCTAAGCCTGTGAGCTATTACTATGCGAGTAACTTTTAACTTATCCAGGTTCTCTGTTACCAAATCTTGCGTTTTATTATCTAAAGCACTTGTAGCCTCGTCAAAAATTAAGAGCCTAGGATTAGAAATAAGTGCTCTTGCAATAAGAAGACGCTGTGCCTGCCCTCCGCTGAATGCACCTCCACCGCTTTGAACCACTGTATGAAGCCCCATAGGAAAACTTTCTATATCCTTATCAAATCCAGAAACCTTCATTGCATATTCCACCTGTTCTTTTGTGTAGGTACCACCACAAACAATATTTTCATACAAAGACCCAGAAAATATAGCTCCATTTTGCAATACAACACCAATCTGATGACGTACATCTCTTAAATCCAAGGAAGAGAGGTCTTTGCTATTGTAATAAATACTACCAAACTCTGGAACCTCAAAACCAAGTAATATCCTAACAAGAGTAGACTTGCCACACCCAGAAGGCCCTACAATTGCAATAAATTCACCCGGATTTGCATACAATGACAAATTATCCAAAACCAAAGGTGATTCCTTTCCATAACGAAAAGAGATATGATCTAGCACTACATCACCCATAAGCCTTCCAGGCTTAATTTTTTCTGCATTAACCTCAGGATCTGCTTGTAAAATAACTTTTGATCGCTCCCAAAGAGGGATAACTTGCACTAAATTGATAAGTGTATTGCATACATCAAAAATTGCTTGAGAAAAGGGAACATAAGCTGCCAAAAATGCAATCAAGGAACCAACAGAAAGAGTCATCAAAGCTTGTCCTTGCTCACTATCTTCTAGCATATTCATAACGACCGTAAACAAAACCATCGACGATAAGATCGGTAAAAATGCCGTCATTGTAGTTACAACGTTTTGAATAGAGTAAGAATGTGCTCTCAAACGTCTGTTTTCAGTAAAATACTTGCTCCAATAAGCAAAAGCTCGGTTTTCAGCACCACTGATTCTAAGTTTTCCAACACCCGAAATAATCTGTACGACAATGCCATTTAAAATACCACTTACAGCCAAAATTTTTCTTTGCAAGATCGTTTTTAAGACGATACAAATGCCAGAGACAATCACGCTAGATACAATAATAGCAAGTCCCACAAGGGCAAGTAGAGGGCTGTAGTAAAGCATTGCAATAAGATAAAAGAGTGAGAATATTCCAGAAAGAAGGATCTTAACGGCTGTACCACTTATAAGTTGATGAATTTGTGTAATAGAATATACCCTCTGTATCAAATTACCAACGGTAAATTGCCTAAAAAATGTAGTTGGAAGGCTTAAAATACGATCCCACAAAGCGGTTTCCATCTTAAAGCCAACCATTTGAGTGAGTCTTAGCATCGTTAAAGAGCGTGCCAATGTAAAAATCGTCATGCTAAATGCAACTAAAACAAGACCTACAACTACTTGCCATAAAAGATTCGCCTCCCCAGCCCCTATTACATCACTAAACAACACTTTATTCAAGAAAGGAGGAAACAAGCTTATAATGCCACCAAGAACTCCTGTACAAGCGATTGTAAGCATTTCTCTTCTTCTTCCAAACGCACAGAATTTAAAAATCGAAAATCCACTCAAAGCACCTTCTGGAAATGGTTGATAGAATGTGTAGGCCTCACTCGATAATTTAGATGCAGTTTCTTGATTTAAAGGCGTTCTCTCTAAAGTAATAGGGTCAATAATCTCATAATAAGATGGGTTTTTATTAATAAGTGCAACAGGACGCATTCCATCTTTATAAAAAGCAAGAAGAGGCAGTGAATCAAAATTCCAAAAATCATCTTTTAGCGTAACTCTTCGCATCTGTGACCTTGCTTTTTGACACAGCTTTAATAATTGCGTGTAAATAGGATCCAAAGGCCTTTTATCTTTAACAGGGGCAAATTCAATACCCATTTCAATACCGACTAATTGACAAGCCCTTAGTAATCCATCTCTTCCAGGCGTTACTTGTGGATCTGGCTTTTCTTGCAAAACACTTGCCATATTTTTCAGTGACTGATCCACAACAGATGCATCTAAGACTTCCCTTTCATTAACTCGTTTTAAATCATCTTCTTGCTTACGTTGAATGCTTAAAGTGACAAGCTTTAAAGAATGCTCTTGGAATAATCTAAAACCAGTCCAAAATTTTGGATGTGCTACTGCCTCTTCTGTTGTCATCCCTCTTAGCACAACATGCGTTGCTGCCGTGGATATCCAAGAAATATGATTCAATGGATAAACACCTGCCTCTTTATCAATTTTCAAAGAGTCGAATCCAAATAAGTTGCATTCCCCCTCCAATACCTCTACCCAAAGAATGTCTTCCTTTTTCTTAGGGTCAACGCTTTTAAAGGGTGCAATGATTTTTCCTGTATCTACATCTAATGTGTCATCTGATTTGATGACCAAATCATTCTCTTCCAACTCTAGATAGGCTACTTGACTTGCAAATTGATTAATCCAAAAGTCTACTTGCAAAGAAAACTCTTTTCTTATTTCAAAATCATCTTGACAGGCAGAAGAGAGTGAATCCGCTCTCATTTTCTTCCACTTTGCCTTAGAGTGGGTCATAATAAGGATAGCCGTTGGGTCTTCTGGAGTGATCGTAAAGCCAAAAATTAGAGATCCAGGTTTTACAGAACTCAAGTAAGTAAGGGGCCCCTTGTCTAGAACACCATTTTTAACAAGCGTGCCCGTCCTCTCCATTGCAAAAATAGCACCTTCTCCAGACTCTATCATCCATATGGCATCTGGATAGGCAAGAAACCTTCTATGGTTTGAGGGAACTTCTTGAACATCTCCTTCGAGAGTAGAAATCTTAGATAGTTGAACAGAGATTGTTTTGTTATTCTTCATGACATTTCTTTTAATACAGATTCACGGTTTACCAAGTCTTGATATAATCCAGGAGTAGATTTTAATTCAAAATGAGTTCCTCGTTGTACAACCCGACCTTTATCAAGCACAAGAATTTCATCACATTCTTGAATGGTGCTTAACCTATGCGCAATCATGACACATGTGCAACCACGCTGTCGAATATTTCTAGAGATGATTTCTTCCGTTTTAGAGTCTAGAGCACTCGTTGCCTCATCCATGATAAGAACTCTTGGTGAACAGACCAAAGCTCTTGCAATTTCAAGCCTTTGGCGCTCTCCACCGCTAAAATTAGCCCCCTCTTCCTCCAATAAAGTATCGTAACCATGCTGTCTTAGAATGATCTCTTCATGAATGCAAGCATCCTTTGCAGCTTGAATAATCTCTTTATCTTCAACAGTTGCATCCCAAAGGGTTAGATTTTCTCGAATTAGCCCTGAAAATAAAAAGATTTTTTGATCCACGGCAGAAAGTGAATTATGAAAAACGTAAGCAGGTATATCAGGACGCAATTTTCCATCATAAAAAATTTCACCACTCCATGGCTGATATAAACCACTTACAAGCTTTGCAATTGTCGACTTACCACAACCAGATGGCCCAACAAGAGCTATTCTCTGTCCAGGCTTTAGCGTAATATTCAAATTCTCAATTAAGGGAGGATCCAGCGGGCTATAACCAAATGTCACATTTTTAAATTCTAAATACCCTTCAAGGCGAGTAATCGAGTGATCATCTCTCTTACCTTTTTCTGAAAGCTGCAACACTGGATCTTCTGCGTTCTTCAAAACATCATCCAGCCTTGCAATATCGATCTTAATTGTTTGCAGTGTGCTGCCTAGATTAACCATCTGTGCAACAGGAGATAAGAATGCCCCTAAAAGTCCTTGTAAAGCAAGTAACATACCTATTGTAAGCTCACCATGCAATACTTTCCAACCACCAATTCCAAGCAGTGCAGCTGTAGAAATCCCCTGTAAAAGAGCTGGAAATGACGTTAAAATGACGTCCTTTAAATTAATTTCTCTCTGAGCATTTACCGTTTTAGTATAATAGCCAGCCCATTTCGTAAATAAATCTGCTTCATTACCAGCAGCTTTAATACTCTCAATATTTTGCAGCGCACCAATTGCAAAACCAATACTTTTTCCCGTTTCTTGTTGTACTCTTGCGTAGGCATCATTACGAGATCGGTTAATTAACCATAAAATCAACAAATTCAAAAAAGCTGCTAAAATACCAATTAAAGCAATCGTTACATTATATTGAAACATAACAAAGGCATAAAAAATGATAAGCACGATATTGATAAAAGTAGTTGCTAAATTACCCGTTAGCGCAGATGTTACAGCTTCATTTAATGTTATACGATGAGCAATTTCTCCACTAAAGCGCTGCGCATAAAAAGAAACAGGAAGCCTTAGTATGTGCCAAAAAAATTCACCTGAAAATCGAATGGACAACTTAGAATATAATCTATTTAAATTTGTACACTGTAGCCAAGTAATTGCTCCAACCACAATTACAAGCCCTAACAAACCAAATGTTATACCATTTTTCCATCCTAAGTGATGTGCACCCAAAACCTGGTCGTAAAAGATTTGCGTGATCGCTGGAACTGCAAGCCCTGGCAAAACAAGAAAAATACCCGCCAAGCTAATAAATGAAATAGGAGTCATAACGCCCCAAAGGCGCGCCTTTAACATAGGCCAAAGAGCCGGAGCCTTTCCAACCTTTTTAAAGTCTTCTCCTGGTTGCATTGTAATGACAACGCCCGTAAATGCTTTGTCAAATTCTTCATAACTTATCTTTCTAGGGCCACTAGCAGGGTCATTAATGTATATAAACTTCTTTGAAAAACCCTCTACAACAAGAAAATGGTTAAAATTCCAAAAGACTACAAAGGGAAGTTGCATCTCTTGCAAATCTTCCATCTCGGCTTTAAATCCTGCCGACTCCATACCATACTTTTCAGCTGCCTGAATTAAATTAAACGCATTGCTTCCATCTCTTGAGACACCGCACTCTATACGTAACTCTTCAAGGGGAATAAATTTTCCGTAATATCCAAGCACAATTGCAAGCGATGCAGCTGCACACTCTACAGCTTCCATCTGTATCACTGTTGGAGTACGATGTCTTTTTTTCCACCTATCAAAAATTTGCATCATTACTTTGTCTCTTTTCCAAAATGACCATCGGGATAAATATTAGGGTTTTCTCCTAAAGGCTCTTTTGGAGGAGTAAACCAAAATGGAAAAAGATAGGAAATAGGTCTTTTATCTTCTGTCACTATTTTAACTTCACAGATAGATCCTATCTTCAAATAACTATTAGGACCACGTTCAGAAGACCATTTATATCCAGAGGGCTCTTGAGGATCAAGAATCGGATGAATTAAAACAGCAATAACCGCAGGAGCTCCCTGTTTTATATAACTTATAAGCTGTGGATTTCTTAGAACTTGAAGAAGGTCTAAATCAGATGCAGGAAATTCTGATACATCAAAAACAGTTCCAAGTAAATACCCATAAGTTTGTGTATCCACATTCTCAAGGGCCATTTTTACTTGCATGCCAGGCTTTATTTGCTCTCCATCTTTTACACGAAAATAGGCATGACACACAGGCAGCATATCTTCTCGAAGCGCATGATGTGCCCAAGCAATAGGCGTTCCAAAGCCTACAACACTACCAACGGTCACATCATATTCAATGACTTTTCCAATATTGGAAGCATAAACATTTACAATGCTTGGCTTCCTTTTCAAATCTGCAAGCAATATCTTTTCTGCTTCCAGCTGCAGATTTAGCGCATTTTGTTCTTGTTCTGACTTTTGACTTACTGCTGCCTTCATACTTGCATTGAGCGTTTCTACCTTTAACTCTTGCTCTCTAATTTGATCAATAAGCGCTTGGTCACGAATTTTTGCAACAACTGTTTCTGGAGTCACCCAGTCGCCCACTTTTACATTCGTCTCTGCAACAAGTCCATTTATGGTAGAATAAATACTAAATAAACCGCGCTCTGTTAAAATAACACCCCTTCCGTCCACTTCAATGGGTATGCGACCGACAAAAGCCCAAACAAGCCCTATAAGGATAAGGAAACCCAGGCAAAGAAGAGCTATCCAGCCTTTGGGCCTTACAACGATCATGACCCTGTCAAGCTGCTCAGGAGATGAAAGCCTATCAACTACCCCCTCTCTAAATGGGGACTCATTCTCACTCTCATCTTTATTATTGTCTTCATCTTCAGGAGAATCTTCTTTACCCATAATTTCTGCTCTTAAACTTTTTACTTTGGACTATATAAAATATTTAATTCTTGTCCAAGAAATTATTTCTTAATAAATGTTAAGTAAAGAACAGGTGTGACATAAAGAGTTAATATTTGTGAGAAAAGAAGGCCTCCAACAATAACAAGGCCCAGCCCTGTGCGCATTTCGGCGCCTTCTCCAAAACCTATTGCTATAGGAATTGCTCCCATAACAGCTGCAACAGTTGTCATCATAATAGGTCGCAGACGTACAAGAGAGGCTTCATAAATAGCATCTACAGAAGAGCGCCCTTGCTTTTCAGCAGCTATTGCATAATCTACCATCATGATACCATTTTTCTTTACCACTCCAATGAGCAATAAAAAACCAACGGCACTAAATATTGAGATAGGCTCATTAAAGAAAAAGAGAGTAAAAATTCCACCTAGCGTTGCAAATGGAATAGAAGACAAAATAGTCAATGGATGAATAAAGCTTTCATACAAAATTGCAAGTACTACATACATTACAATAAATGCTGCTAAAAGCAATAAAAGCGTGTTTTTTGTCGTAGAAGCAATCGTTTTTGCACTTCCTGAAAGGGATGCATTAATGTGCTCTGGAAGCGAATTAGAAGCAACATCCATCACAAGCTGAAGCCCTTTATCTACAGGAATGTTTTCAGCAAGAGAGAAATGAATAGTTTGAGTTGGCAATTGATCATAATGTGCTAAGGATACAGGAGCAAGCTTCTCCTCCCAAGTAGCTATAGACTTAAGGGGAATCAAATTTCCATTAGAGGATGTAAGGGATAAATAATTAGGTGCTTTGGGATGATTTTGAAAACCAGAAAGAAGATCGAGATAGATTTTCTCTTTATGTGTATTTTGAGAAATAGAGCCGATAGATCCATGTCCATAGGCACTTTGCAATATATTTTGAATCTGTCTTCTACTAATTCCCAACTTATCTGCAAGCCTTTCATTGACATGCATGACTAATGTGGTAGACTCTTGCTTCAAAGAACTATAGGCAAATGCAATCTCTGGATAGCTTTGTAGCTTTTCTGTTAATTTGGCAGTTGCAAGATCCACTTGCGAAAATTCCGATCCTCGTACCAAAAGCTTATATTGACCTTTCTTGCCAAAATCCAAGTCCAAATTAATCAAGTGATAAGGTTGAATAAAGGTTTGAATACCAGGAACTTGATCAAATGATTGCTGCATCTTTGTTATCAATTGTTCTTGTGGAGGACGCTTAGAAAGATGCTCTAAGCGCACAATAAAAAGTAGATTATTCTCAAAATTTACACTCAAAAAGTGATCTATATGGGGATGTGTTAATACAAGTGATTCCAATTGCTTTTGTTGCTCTTTTTGCTCTTTGGGTGGCATTCCGGAGGGAAGTTGGGCAAATACAAAGAAGAATCCACGATCTTCTGGAGGTATCAGATTAACTGGTAATTTGGTAAATAAAAAAATAGCTGCTCCAGAACATAAAAAAATGCTAAATAGCACTGTTTTACGATAAGATAAACAAGACTTAAGAGTTTTACCATATAAGCTTGTAAGCTTTGTGTTAAAATTTGAGGATGTTTTATGAAAAGAGCTCTCTTTTTTCTTTTTAGATAAAAATCGGCTACACAGCATAGGAGTGCAAGTGAGGGATATAAAACCAGAGATTAAAATAGCAATAGCCAGTGTTAAGCTAAACTCTCGAAAAAGACGGCCATTCATTCCTGGCATAAAAAGTAGTGGAATAAAGACCGCAACAAGAGCAAGCGTCATCGAAAGAACTGTAAAACAGATCTGCTTACTGCCTTGCAAGCTTGCATCTAGTGCAGAGCATCCCTCATCTTGATGCCTTACAATGTTTTCTAAAACAACAATGGCATCATCTACAATAAAACCAACAGATAGCGTAAGAGCCAAAAGAGAGAGAAGATCAAGACTAAAGTCTAAAAGATACATGACGATAAATGTTGCTATAAGAGAAAGGGGCAAAGATAGCGATGTGATAAGAGATTCTGAAAATCTACCTAAGCTAAGATAAATCACAATGGCTACAAGAATGAGTGCAAATAATAAAGACCACTGTACATCAAAAAGAGAGTCTTCAATCCAAACTGCTTTATCAAACCACACATCAAGGCTCATTGAAGAGGGAATTTCTTTTTTTAATTCTTGAAGGATCTCATGCACCCGCTTAGAGACTAAAACTGTGTTTGCATTACTAAATTTTTGTATCCCAAGACCAAAAGCTGTAGAGCTCAGCTCTTTTGAAACTAGGTGAAATTCTTCCTCATCATCATTTTTATCAGAGATCACACCAATCTCTTTAAGGCGCACGCCAGAGTCTCCTATAAGAATTTCTTCAAAATCTTTTGCAGCATGAATCGTTGTTGGCCATTCGATTGAAAGCTTTTTACTACTTGTTTGAATATTTCCAAGAGGAACCACCTTGATTTTTTCTTGAATTGCATGAATTGCATCATCAAAAGAAACTTGCCGAGCTCTCATTAGTTCTGGGTTTAGGTGAACATGAATAGACTTTTCTGCTCCAAAAAGTTGAATTTGGGCAACACCTTCTAATCGCATCAAGCGAGGAATAATGTAAGCATCTGAGTAGCTACGCAATTCATTAACGCTTGCATGATTACTCGTCAAAACAAGCCACATGATTGCTTCTTGGCTATTTTCTTGTAGATGATAGGCAGGCCTTGGATTAAGCTCTTGAGGCAAAAACTCTGCAGCTCGATTTAAAGCTGCTTGCACATCGCGTATAGCCTCGTCCATATTTTTAGAAAGGTCAAAAGTCAAAGAAATCATAGAATTACCAAGAGAGCTATTAGACTTCATCTCTTGAACATCTTTGACATGCGTAAGCTCTTTTTCTAAAGGCCTTGTAACTTCATTGAGAACGATTTCAGAATTGGCTCCTGTATACCCAGCTGTTATAGTAATTTGAGGATGCTCAATAGCAGGTAAATCACTTACTGGCAACTTAAAAAAAGCAAATAATCCTGCGCACAAAATCGTTAAAATAAGAATCGATGTCATTACAGGTCTTTGAATAAAGGGACGAGATAAATTCATGATTTAATTTCAACCCTCGATCCAGGAGCAAGGCGCAAATGGCCATCTGTTATAATTCGATCTTCTAATTCAATACCCTCTAAAACAACTTGGTTATTTTCATATTCATCACCCAGAATTAATTGACGAGAAGCAATGCTCATATCTTCTTGAACAAGATAGACATAAGGGCCCTGTTGATTATAACGAATGGCTTTTTGAGGAACTAACATAGCATCTTTTGCAATAAAAATAGGGATACATACATGAACATGCTGCCCTGGAAGAAGCAGTGATTCCTTATTTTCTATATTACCCCTAACCAATAATAAACCTTTCTTAGCATCAAAGTGATGATCTAAAAAAGTAAGAGTACCCTTTAGAACAAGATTTAAGTCAAAAAGTGGTTGAACTTCGATTTCAGATGAGGCTTTTGATAGTATTTGAAACTCTTTTTCCGTAACCAAAAATTCAACAGTAAGATTGCGAGTATTTGAAATCGTTGTTAATGGCTCTACCTGAGAATGAGCAACAAGCATTCCTGGATGTGCATCTATCTTTCCAACTTGCCCCTCAATATGCGATTTAAGTGTGCAACGCTCCAATTCGATGAGAGCAGACTCTAGCCTAGCTTCATCTAATTCAATAACATTATTAGCTCTTTCTACATTCGCCTCAAGCTCATCCCATTCTGACTGTGCGATCATATTTTTTTCAGAAAGCGTTTTAAAGCGCGCAAGTTTCTTTTCACAAGCTCGCAATTGCGTCTGGTCCATAGCAAGCTGCGCCCTTGCCTCTTTAACCTTTGTTCCACTCAATTTTGTATTAATTCTAAATAATGGAGTCTCTTTTGTCACCCACTCACCTTCTGCAACTAGAATCTCTTCTAAAATACCGCTAGCTTCAGGACGCAAGTCTACAGATGCCGAAGGAATCAATGTTCCAACTGTTTCCAAATAGGTAGGAACATCTTGAATGACCACTTTAGTTGTAATAACAGGAATTAAAGTGCTGTGCTCTTCAAGATGATTCACATCTTTTGAACAGCTAGTCATCAAGAGAATCAAGGCTGTAAAGAAAAAAATGATCAATTGCATTGTGCCCCCGAATAATGAGTAAGTGTTCCTGTTGCATAAGCAAGATTTGCAATGCTTAAGAGCCATTTTGTTTTAGTATCACTATATTTGATACGCGCTGCAGCAAGCTGCATTTGAGCATTAGACACTTCTGCGATTTTCTCTTCTCCAAGGCTATATTTTTCCACAACAATTTCGTAAGCATTTTGAGAGTTTTCTAAATTGCTACTGGCATCTGGAAGCATTTTTTCTGCAGATTCAAGTGATTTACTATATGTAAGCACCTCTAAGGCAATATCTAGCTGGACTTGAGCAAGCTCTTCTTGAGTAAGTTTTGTATCAGCATAAGCGATGCGATTCTTATATATCGTCTCAAAGCCATTGAAAAGTGGCATCTCTAAATTGAGAGCGACTTGATATTGACCACCACTTGCTTGGTCATGAAAAGCATGGTTAAGACCTCCTCTTCCAGACAAGAAGACTTTTGGACCAAATGATGCACTCACCTTATTGAGATTATAGTAAGATTCATAGAGTTGGGAGCGCTTTGCAAGTAAATCAGCGCGCTTTTTGTTTGCAAGGCAAATAAGTGCTGCAATATGATTGCCTTGAGGGTATTGTACAGGATTTAGCATTGCAAGTTGCAAACATGTATTGGCGGATAATCCAAGGCTTGCAGCAAGTTTTCCTTTCTGTATTTCTAAAAGACCAAGTTTTTCAGATAACTCCATCTTCATCTGTGCAAACATCGCTTTGGTTGTATAAACATCAGAAATAGGCTTAAGCCCTACGCGATATAATTCTTCTGTAGTCATCGATAGCTTTTTTGCATCTTCAAAAGAAGCAAATGTTGCCTGGAATACTTCTTGAGCATGTAAAGTTGCATAAGCTGCAACTAATGCATCTACCATTACTTTTTGAATAGCCCAGTCTACATGCCATTGAGCTGCTATTAGAGCCATTTTAGAAGCTTTCACCTTGTTTGTGCGCTCTTCACTATCGTAGAGCAATAGTGAAAGCACAAGATCTGCTCCAGTAATTGTATAATTAGTATTTGGTCCATTGATGAATTGAAAATCTCTGCCATGTTCTACAAAGGCTTCTACTCCAACATAAGGATAATAAGCACTTTTTGCATCTCCAACAACAGATGCTGCTCGCTGAGCTTTCCACCATACTTGCTTTGTTAAGGGATGGTGCGAAAGAGCAATATCGACAATTTCACTGAGAGTCAAAGGATGATCAAACTCTTCTGCTTTCAATGTGCCAAAAAAAAGACATACTATAATCAAAAACTGTATAAAGAATTTAATGACTGACATATGTTTCCACTATGAATGCCCAAAAAGCATACACAGAAAACATTTTAAATACAACTAAATATTTACAGATTACTAAAAATATTCGCCAAAATATTCTCGATAATTTACACTGATGATTAAAGAAATCGAGAAAAACATGGATTTTTTGCCAAGACATCTATTCTCCGCGCATTCTATCTGCTTAAGGTTATCCTTTTGCTTGGGCAAGACAAACAGGAAAAAGTACACTACTTCGCTATCTATTTCCTAATAGACTTCTTACATAATTAGCTTTGCTTAGAAAAATTGCAATTTTTTGAGTAGATTTATTGATAAATTTTTCAAGCATATGTGAACATATGGTTGAAAAATTTAACGATAAAGATGTCAAAAAAGACAATTTTAACAAGCAAATGTAATTACGCAAGAAGTCTATTACTCTGATGTTGGACAGATAAGGAAAAGTATATGCGAACAAGTTCAAGAATTGGTTTTTGACAAAAAAAAACTTGTTAAGTAGTATGGTGTTTTCGATGAGTTACAAATCATAAGGACAGGTAACTATGAGCAATAAAGAAAAAGCTAGCAAGCCTCTTAAAAGAAATGAAAAGCAACAACTTGAGAGCGCCCACTTAAAAAAAACTAGCGGTGGAAAGAAAGATACTAAAGAGCCTGCGCATCACCTCTACCATTCTTCTACAACAGCTAGAGGAAAATAGGGTCTTGATAGATAAACTACCAGTGAATGGTAAGAAAGTACTTGTTCGAGTGGATTTTAATGTTCCCTTAAATGAACAAGGAAAGATCGCTGATGACACGCGCATTGTTGCAGCCATTCCTACAATAGAATATCTTCTTAAATCAGGCGCTATGGTTATTCTTATGAGTCATTTGGGGCGCCCCAAAGGTAAAAAAGTTTCTGAATATTCACTTGCCCTCTGTGCAAAGCGTTTGTCTGAACTTTTAAGAAGAAAAGTGCAAATGGCTCCGGACTGCATTGGGAGTGAAGTAAAGTCTATGGTAAAAAATCTTTTGCCAGGGGATGTTTTACTTCTAGAAAATTTGCGCTTTCATGCTGCTGAAGAGGATCCTGATAAAGATCCTGGATTTGCAAAAGAGCTCGCATCCCTTGCGGACTTTTATGTCAATGATGCATTTGGAGCAGCTCACAGGTCTCATTCTTCGATTACTACCATCGCGCAGTATTTTGAAGGAAGAAAAGCACCTGGGCTGTTATTACAAAAGGAAATCCAGTTTTTAGGAGATGCTCTTTTAAATCCTAAAAGACCTTTTTACGCGATTATAGGAGGTGCAAAAATCTCTTCTAAGTTGGGGGTTTTACACTCACTTTTAAATAAGGTAGACGCTCTCTTTATTGGTGGTGGGATGAGTTACACGTTTTTAAAGGCGATGGGAATACCCATTGGTAATTCTATTTGTGAAAACGCCCTTTTAGGTGAAGCTAGGAATATTATAAGTAAAGCAAAAGAAAAAAATATTCGTTTAGAATTACCTGTAGATATTATTGCTTCAACTGAATACTCCAAAGATGCCCCATTTCAAGTTTTTGATTCCAAAAAAGGTGTTCCTGATGGCTTTGAGGGAATGGATATAGGTCCAGAAACCTCTAAAAAATGGGCTGTTTTGTTGCAGGATGCACGTACTTTGTTTTGGAATGGTCCTGTAGGCGTTGCAGAGTTTGAAAGGTTTGCTAATGGAACAAAGAATATTGCACAAGCTATGGCCTTGGCAAATGCAGTTACGATTGTTGGTGGAGGAGACTCTGTTGCTGCCTTGAGAGATCTTAATGTAATAGACAAAATGAGTCATGTGTCCACAGGAGGCGGTGCTTCTTTAGAATACATTGAATTTGGAAAGCTTCCAGGAGTTGAAGTTTTTAAACTATAGACAAATAAATCTGATTTAATGTAGAATAAATGCAAGAATCTTTAAACTTTTACTTCCAAGTAAAACATTTAGAGTAAATTAATCTTTAGATTAAAACCTTTAGAGTTAAGTCAAGGCCTGTGAGTTTGTGAATGAACACAATCTGTAGAGAGACAGTCGTAACGATATCACTCAAAGAGATAGTGCCTTTTCTATTTTTTCTTTTAAATTTTTTATTAGTTTTTAGCAAGCAGTTCTTTGCACTTTCTTTATCTTTTCAGGAAAAGGGAGTTATAACCTTCGCGACATACTCAACAAAAGGCTTTTCATGACGCAGTCATCACAATCACCTTTTGGAACGTGGCGCACGTATTTGTGGCCCATTCATAGCAGTGAATTGTCTAAGTTTCTTCCTTTAATCTTGATGGCTTTCTTTATCTCTTTTAATTACAATATTTTAAGAAATTTAAAAGACTCCCTTGTAGTGACCGCTGAGTCATCAGGAGCAGAAGTTATTCCCTTTATTAAAGTTTGGGTACTTCTTCCAATGGCTCTTTTAATGACTTTTTTGTTTACTCGTCTTGTCAATAAATATCCAAGAGAAAAAGTGTTTTATATTTTGATCACAATCTTTTTGGGCTTTTTCTTCTTGTTTACTTTTGTCCTTTATCCTGCACGTAGTTATCTGCATCCCCATGCAGCAGCCGATCTTCTTCAAAATATATTACCAGAGGGTCTTAAAGGGTTTGTAGCCATGTTTCGTTACTGGACGTTTACGGGTTTTTATGTGCTTGCAGAGCTTTGGGGTAATATTATTCTTTCTGTGCTTTTCTGGGGATTTGCAAATGAAGTTACAAAAGTTGTCGAAGCTAAGCGCTTTTATGGGTTAATTGGTATTGGTTGCAATTTTTCAGGCGTTGCGGCGGGGCAGATTTCTATCTTGATATCGCCTACTGTATTTAACACGTCTATTCCATTTGGCAATGATGCTTGGGAACAATCTCTCATGATGTCAACAATTGCCGTTCTTTTGTCTGGTGTCATTATTGTGGCTGTATTTCGTTGGCTCAACAAAAATGTGATTAGCCATCAAGAAAACTTAGAAAGGGCTGCTATTAAGTTATCAAAGCAAAAAGAAGAGCCAAAAGTTAAGCTTTCTATGAGACAAAATTTTGCTTATCTTGCACAGTCTCGCTACCTGATAGGGATTGCTATGGTCGTCTTGTGCTACAACCTTGTCATCAATCTGACAGAGGTTGTCTGGAAAGCTCAAGTGAAAGAGCTTTATCCTAACACAAACGATTATTATACCTATATGAGTCAGATTTCGACGATTACAGGGATTATTGCAACGCTTACAGCACTCTTTATTTCAGGAAACTCTTTGCGTAAATGTGGATGGACCTTTACAGCTCTTATCCCCCCCGTTATTTTATTAGTTACAAGTGTTGGCTTCTTTTCTTTTCTGCTTTTCAAGTTTCAGCTTGCAGGTATTGTGGCACTCATAGGTACAACGCCGCTTGCAATGGCTGTGTTGTTTGGATCGGCGCAAAATTGTTTAAGTCGAGCGTCTAAATACACCTTATTTGATGCAACAAAAGAACTTTCATTTATTCCGCTAGATCGCGAGTCCAAGCTAAAAGGCAAGGCCGCAATTGATGGGGTGGGTTCTCGTCTTGGTAAGTCTGGTGGCTCTATTGTCTACCAAGGTTTACTTGTTGTGTTTGGCACGCTGTCTGCAACAACTCCTTATGTTGCAGGGATTTTAATGGGGGCAATTGGTGTTTGGATACTTGCTGTAAAATCTCTTGGTAAGAGGTTCACAGAGCTTGTAGGACATCATGAGTCGCTGCATATTGCTCATGGAGAGCAGGTTCAAGTGTCAACAGAGCCTATACCGGAAGAAGCTGTGGCTGCTGCTGCTGCAGAGACTCCAGCATCACCCATTACTGCTTAAACGACGTAAAAACTTAGGTATTTTCAGGATCAAACTGGTAAATTGCCGATGCGGTAGAGAAGTTCTGCAAAGGTAAAGACTCCCAAGAGAATGAGTCCCAAGAAAAAAGCTGGTGGAAAGACTACGTTGAGAATAAGCCCTAAGAGAAGAGCAAGCTGTACAACGGTCGTTACTTTTCCAAAGAGTGTTGCTCTACATCGAAATGTATCCCAAGTCCCATTCAATTTGATATAAGCCCAAAAGAGAAAGAGGAATAAGTCTCTTGCAAAGATTGCAACGAGGGCCCACCAAGTTAATTGGTGTTCCAAAAGTAGCATGCCAGATGCAAATGCAACGAAGAATCTATCGGATATAGGATCTAAAAGCGTGCCAAAGCGAGTGACAGTTTGTCTGCTTCTTGCAAGAAAACCATCGAGATAGTCTGTTGTAAGTGCCAAAGCGATGGCTATAACTCTTATAGTTACATTATCAAAGAGGAAGAGAAAGGCAAGAGGAAGACGCGAAGCTGAAAGAATATTAGGTAGATTCCACATGATAAGACGCTTGGCTGAGTGGTTTATTGCGATGTCACGCGTTTTGTTTTATTGTACCAGATGATACCGGCTAAAGTAACAAGTACAATAGCAATTGCGCTAATAAAAGCAATATCATAAGTTTTAATATATTCCCAGATGGGCTCGTAATGCTGACCAAAAGTATATGCTAAGTAAAATGCTGATGTTGTAGAGCAAAGGGCTGCAACGCCATCGATAAGCAAAAATTTAGGAAAAGACATGTGCCCCATGCCGGCGCTGATAAAGAGACAATTTCTTACACCAAATGGGACAAATCGCCCTACAAGAAATGCAAAGAAGCCCCATTTTTCATAGAATTTGTGCATTTTATCAATGCGCTCTTGTTTTACAACTTTTGAAATCCATCTCATCGTAAGTAAGCGAGGTCCAAGTAGTCTGCCCGTCCAATAAGCAATCCAGTCTGATAGAAAAGCGCCTGCAAAGACGGCAATCCAAAGTTTGAGGGCGTGTTCTGGTATGACAGCGCTTGCAAGCCAGCCACTTGTTACAAGCATGAGATCTTCACTAATGGGCAGATTAAACCCTGCAAGAATAAGAGAGATAAAAATGATCCAATAAGCGTGGTGTGGGTATTGATAAATAAACCCAATGATAATGATGTCAATTCCCATGAAAATTTCCTTATGAATTCTTGGAGAATTGTATCATTTTGTTTTAGAAAAAAGCAAGGAATCTGTCAGTTCCTTAGAAATGCCCATAGTTCTTGTTGGATAAGCAAATTCTGCATGGTGCGCTGCAACAATATTTGAAACCTCTAAAAGAATTTTTTGTTTAATAGGGATGACATCATCTTTTTTTGTTGCAAATATGCATGCCCAGATCACAATTTCAAGGGATGAGTCTGCAAGTTTATCAAAATAGACGCGAATAGGCTGGTTTTTGTCAATGGAGCCCTCTTGGTTAAGAAATTGTTTAATATTTTCGATGATAGGCAGTAGGGAATGGATGTCATCATAGCGAATACCAATGCGCTCATCGATGTTCCAGTGACTCATTCTAGATAAGTTAGTAAGCAAAATGGTAGAAAAAAGAGAGTTGGGTACATAGATAGGTTGTTTATCAACACCTCTAATGGAAGTATAGTACCAACTGATTGTTTCGACAGTGCCCTCTATCGGTTTATCGCTCGATTTGATTAAGTCTCCAACAACAAAGGGTCTTGTTAGATAGAGCATGAGCCCGCCAAAAAAGTTTGCAAACACATCTTTTCCTGCAAATCCGATGGAAAAACCACTAATACCACCGATTGCAATGAGAGTTTGAATATTGAATCCCAGCGCTTCTAAGCTGAATAGGGTTGCTAAAAGGATAATGAAAAGAGATATGAGCTTTCCAAGTATATCGACTTTAACTTTGTCTGGAGCATGATCATCTGTTCTGGATAAAAGATGAGTTTGGATACTTTTTTTCCAGCGAAGAAGAAACCAGGTAACACAAAAAACAATGAGAAAAGTACGTAAATGATCGACTGGAAAGGTAGACTCTTTATCGATATGGCAGATAAGGGTACTTAATACGATAGAGCCTGCAAACACCCAAAGTATGAGAATTAAAGGGATATAAAGCGCATGAAATAAAAGGATTTGCCACGATTTTTTTTGATGCGAGGAGGATATGATAAATTTTTTAAAAAGAAGGTTTAAAATAAAATGTAATATGGTAAAGATAAGTAAAACGACAAGGACTTTGAAGGCCCAGGGCAATTCACTGTGGATCTTTGTTATGAGAGAGTTAAAAGACATATGATTGGTGAGGTAAATATGTATCAAAGAATGCTTATAATCTTTCTTTTTCTATTTATGCAAGAATCTTTGTTTGCAGAGGCTCCTTTGCAACAAACAAAGGGTGTTTTAGAAAAATTATTAGAAGGTAATGTGCGTTATATCAACCAAAAGTTAGAGCTTTGTTTGAATACAGCAACGAGTAGAGAAGGCTCTTCTAGTAAACAAAAACCCATTGCAGCTATTGTATGTTGTTCTGACTCCAGAGTTCCTCCAGAAATTATTTTTGATCAAGCCATAGGGTCTTTGTTTGTTACAAGACTTGCTGGAAACTTGGTGGATAATTTCTCTTATGGCAGCCTTGAATACGCTGTAAAGAACTTGGGCGTTTCATTCATCATGGTGCTCGGGCATGAGCGTTGCGGCGTTATGGAGACTTTTTTAAAGACTTTAAAAGAAAAGCAGTATTTAGAAGGGCATATCGAAGAGCTTGTCTTGGCAGTTTATCCTGCCATACAGGATGTTAAGGATATTAATAATTACACAGTTGATGACCTTGTAAAGAAAAATGTCCTTCATATCGTTCATGCATTAAAAGAAACAGCTCCCATTTTATCAGAAAAATATGCAGGTGGGCAGTTAGAGATTGTTGGTGCTTTTTACGATCTTAGCACCGGTAAAGTTTCTGTTTTAAAATAAGTTTTATTTTTTAGGTTAACTTACTCATGTTATGCTTTCGTGGAGAGCGACTTCCGCTAATTTTTAAATTAATTTTTAATGTTATGTATTGTAATCAAAAATTAATTTATTATTTATTAATAATTGTTTATATATAATTAACTTTTATTCCATCAATCTTTATGTAATTTTTATATTATTATTGTTTAATTAATAGTATAGTTTTTTAAATAATAAATAATTTTAAAAATAGGTTGTTAGATGGAAATTTCTCGTTATTTAGTAGAGTTTCAGCAGGGTAAGAAAGATTATTGTGAGAGCATTGCTGATCTTCTTTTATGGACTTCGAGGTCCGCATTTGGTGGCTATAATGTACGCATAATTGAATCCAAAGCAAATTGGAATGAAAATGTAATAGAAAAACGCGTGCATATTCTAAATAAAGTGGCTTTAGGTTTAATTGCGATTATTTCTTCTGTTTTTACATTGATAGGTCTTGCATGTGCTTATACATCAACATCACATGAGCACAAGTTTAGAGAGCTTATTCTCGCCAAAGAGAACAAGCCTAAGCACGACAAGGAAGAGCCAAAGCCAGTTGTAAATCCTGCAGCTGAAGCAGAGCCTGTATCAGTCATAAATCCTGCAGTTGAAGTAGATCCTGTGCCAGTTGATGTCGTTAATGTAGGTGCTTTAATTGATAGTGTAGAAGAGCTTTCTGGACTTTCTGATGGAGACGAAGGTGATGATAATGAAATATTTGATGGTAGCCTACCTCGGGTAGAGGAACGGGGAAGTAGTGTGCTAGTTGTTAGTCCGCCTCAAGTAGAGGAACCACGAGTTGCTGATAGATTACCAGTAGACCCAAATGGCGCAGAGAGTGCTGTTTTTCATGAAGAAGGTACTTTTCTAGACAAAGCTGCAGGGGGAGTTTTTAAGGTAGCTGACCGGGTTTTCTCTGCTATTGGAAATGTAGTAACAACGGGTGTTAACCTTTTTGGTAATGTCTTTGCAGGAAGAACCCATCCTTGGTTGCAGCAGCTTCACAGTTTTCCTTTGATCGCAGTACAAAAAAAAGATAAAGAAGGCTCTTTTCCTGCTTGCCAGACACTCTTAGATAGAAGTGTTATAGATCTTTTGGAACCATTAAAGCGTTTAGAACTTGTTGATCCTAATACAATGCAAGCAATACATAAGAGTTTTTTGACTAGTTTAAGAGATATTCTCAATAGTCAAGTATTCAAAGACGAGTTAGAAAAGAAGAAGTCAGGAGCATCTTATGATCTTGCTTTAGATCATGTTTTGGAGCTTTGTTATGTTCGCTTTAGAAATACACATATGCATTCATTTTACTTTGAGCTAATGCGAGAAGTAATTATGGATGGAAGGTCTGAGTTGCACAAGAATAGTCCTGTAAGATTTGGTGTGCCAAATGCATATAATGTATGGCATGATCTTACCCTTAAACAACAATTTGAAGCAATTGATGAGGCAATACTTGGCGGGTATGGGGTTAGTAGGGCCGCAGTTGGTATAGGCAAAGCAGAGGGTGCAATAGGTATGCTTTTCGATCCTCATGCAGAAGATAATATTCCCTCTCATTGGTATACAATCGAGGAAGGCTTTATTAATTGCGAGCATGCTATTCATTGCTTACGCTTTGGAACACCTACGATTGATGGTCTTCGAAGTACAGAAGTTAACCCTGAGTTTAGAGGGTACTTAGAGTCTCTTCGTGCAAAGAATGAAAAGCATCTTTATGTTAGTTTGCAGCAGTATGGAAAAAACAATGCTGATGGAAAACGCAATCAATGCATTATTGATTTGCAAAAAGAATTTCCAGATTTTGCTGTGGTTGTATTGGCTCAAGATTCAAAGTTTTATAAACAAGAAGATAAGTGGAGTCAGGAAAATTTAGCCTCTCAAAGTTTTATTAATGACTTTAAAGAACAGTTAATGGATTCAACTGGAGCATCTGGTTTTTATTTTCCAGAGGATTGGCGTGCAAGCGCTGAGAATAGGGTTCGGTTTGAAACAATGCTTGGAGGTACATTAGAGCGTGTACATAAGGTGATGTTTAATGATAAAATAGAGCTTTCTAGAGAAGAGAGAAAAGATTTTATCGAAACTTTTTATGCATTTCTCACATTAGAACTCTTGAAAACTTCTCAGCCACATTCTTTTAATATGTCTTGTAAAGATGCAATTGATAGAGCGGGCAAGTGTAATGCATTACTTTATGCGCTACTTTCATCTTTGTCTGAAGATAGGGATACAGTTAAAAAAGAGAGAACAGCAATGATTCATGGACCTGCGTGGATGGTAAAAAAACAGGCCATGGTGGGTGACAGAAGAGAGCGTTTGCTATCCGCAATTGCAAGGTTAGATGAGCAAAGAGAAGAGATTCAATGGGAACTTGATGGAGAGTATGTGGATCCTGGGATTAATTTATCTACAAAGATCTGGAAAAACCCAAACTTGACTATTCACAGTGATAAGAAAGATGTTAGAAGAGGGTTAAGTGTTCCTGCAGCTTAGTAGAAAAATTACAGCTCTTTGAAGATTTTCTTTGATCGATACATAAAGAGTCGCTATAGTGCGCGTTTGATGTTTAACTGCGGGTTATCATGAGACTTTCACACGAATCTATCTTTTCTTCTTCTATTCGCTCCTTTTGCATTGCATTCTTTGCATTGCTGGGCATTTGTTTAAGTTTGATGATTGTGATTCTCTTTTTGGGGGGTGTTTTAGGATCTGGAAAAAAGGGTATCGTATCCAATTATACGTACGAAATTTTGCCAGACGCTAATTTTCAAAGAGAGTTATTGAGTTTTCACTCTCCTGTTATCCTTCAAATCGATATTCATGGTGTAATTGGGTTGGAGGAGTTAACAGCAGAATCCATAAGAAGTCAGCTTGTAGAGTCAAATGAGGGTATCATTCAAGGAGGACGTGTCAAGGCGATTTTATTGAATATTAATTCTCCTGGCGGTGTTGTCTTTGATGCGGATGCGATTTACCAAACGCTTATGGAATACAAAAAATTACATAAAATTCCTATCTATGCCTATGTTGATGGTCTTTGTGCCTCTGGTGGACTATATATTGCATCTGCTGCTGATAAAATCTATGCATCAGATATCAGTGTCATTGGCTCTGTTGGTGTAATTTCTCAATTTTTTAACGTGTCGGAGTTGCTGAATAAGGTAGGCGTCAAGGCTTTATCTCTTACAGAAGGCAAAGACAAAGATGCTATGAACCCATTTCGTCCTTGGGGGCCATCTGAAGATGAGAATTATAAGGAGCTGGATCGCTATTTTTATAACAGATTTGTTGACATTGTCGTAAAAGCGCGCACTCGCATTTCAAAGAATATACTCATCGAAGAATATGGTGCTAAGGTGTTTCCAGCCCCTCTTGCATTAGAGCATGGTTTTATCGACGTTGCAGGAGCTAGTTGGACAGATGCGATAAAAGCACTTGCAGAAGTAGCTCACATTTCACCAGATAGTCCGTATCAGATTATGCGATTAAAGCATGACAGGTGGCTAGGAGACTTGTTTAGTGCTCAAAGTTTTATAGCCCCAAAAACATGCATACATAAATTAGAGCTTCCACAAGGGTGTGATGTAAGGCTTGCAAATAAATCCCTCTATCTTTACCAGCCATAAGGCTTTTTCTAGAAAAGAAACAGTAATGACAAAAAAAATCTACATCTTAGATGTGTCTGGGTATATTTTTCGCTCCTACTATGCCCTGCCGCCTATGACAAATGCGTCTGGCAAGTCTACTCAAGCAGTTTTTGGTTTTATCAGATCTGTTTTAAAGGTGATTAAAGATTTCTCCCCAGAATATATGGTAGCGGTCTTTGATGGTCCAGACAATAAAAAGAAGCGCTTGGAAATCTATGCTGATTACAAATCTAAAAGAATGCATGCTCCAGAGGATCTTTTAGAGCAAATTACGTGGGCAGAAGAATTCTGTGCTATTTATGGCATACCTAAATTAAAGCTTTCTGGTGTGGAAGCAGATGATGCAATGGGAAGCGTTGCAAAATATTTAGAAAAACAGGGTTTTTTATCTTTTTTATGTACTGGCGATAAAGACTTATGTCAATTGGTCAACGAGCATATTTTTGTATTGCAAACACACAAAGATAATATGATTGTAGATAGCTCTAAAGTAGAGGAGTTGTATGGTGTATTGCCAAGCCAGATTGTAGATTATTTGGCAATTACAGGAGATGCATCAGACAATATTCCAGGGCTTTCTGGATTTGGCCCAAAGACTGCTGCAAGTTTGCTTAAAGAGTTTGGTTCACTAGATGCCTTGCTTGCAAATCCTACACAAGTTTCTGGGAAGAAAAAGCAAGAGATTTTAATGCAAGAAGCGGAAACGGCTCTTTTAAGTAGAAGACTTGCACTTATTGATACATCTCTAGACCTTCCAGAAGAGGATTATCGCATAAAATCTGTAGATACATTAGGTCTTGCAGCCTTTTATGAGGCCCTTAATTTTAAGGCTCTTAGAAAAGAGTTACAAGTAGATGCTCCAAAAGATGCTTATCAAAATGATGTCTCTTATGAGCTTGTTGATGATGAAAAATCTCTTAATGCGTTAGTTGAAAAATTGGCAAGTGCTTCAGAAGTTGCATTTGATGTAGAGACTACAGATCTTGATCCTATTAGAGCAGATCTTGTAGGGGTTGGATTTTGTATTGAGCCAAAAAAAGCTTGGTATGTGCCACTTAATGGAAGTCTTGGAAAAGAAAGAGCGTTAGCAGCATTTAAGACGATATTTAAGCATAAAACAGGTTTTTATGGGCATAATGTTAAATATGATTTTCAGGTGCTTTGTAGTTACGGTGTAGAGCCTAAAAAAATAAGCTTTGACACTATGCTTGCATCCTATTTGCTTTATTCACAAAGCAGGCAACACTCCCTTGAGCATTTGGCTCTTCACTATTTAGGGCATACTAAGAACCCGATCAAAACACTTTTACATGAGGGTAAAGAACAGCTTACCATGGACTTAGTGCCTATACAAAATGTTTGTTCTTATTGCTGTTTGGATGTGGATCTTACTTGTCAGTTGAAAATGCGTCTGGAAGAGGAGCTGAAAGAGCGAAAATTATTACATCTGCTTTATGATTTGGAACTTCCTTTGCTCCAAATCCTTGCGAATATGGAAAGACATGGAATCTTTGTGGATGTAGGTGTCTTGCAAGAGATGTCTAAAGATTTAGTCCAAAAAATTACGTCATTAGAAAAAGAGATTTATGAAATTGCAGGAGTTGAATTTAATTTGAACTCCCCAAAACAGCTTGGGAGCGTTTTACAAGATAAATTGGGGCTTCATCTTGGAAAAAAAACAGCTACAGGTCAAGTCTCAACGAATGTAGACGTTTTAGAAGAGCTTGCAAGGAAAGAGCCTATAGCAAGGAAAATTTTAGAGTTTCGAAGCATTGAAAAGCTTAGATCCACTTATGTAGATGCGCTTCCTCTTCTGATTAACCCAAAAACAAGGAGAGTGCATTGCTCCTTTAATCAGTCGGTTGCAGCAACGGGAAGGCTTTCTTGTCAAAATCCAAATCTGCAAAATATTCCCGTGAGAACGCCTCTTGGAAGAGAAATAAGAAGAGCATTTAAACCAGAGTTAGATGGGTGGAGCTATTTATCTGCTGACTATTCGCAAATTGAGCTTCGTCTACTTGCCCATTTGAGCGAAGATCCTAATTTGCTTCATGCCTTTCAAAATGATGAAGATATTCATTCCTTTACAGCAGCTCTTATTTTTGATAAGAAAGTTGTAGATGTTACAAAAGAAGAGAGAAGCCGCGCTAAAACTGTCAATTTTGGAATTATCTATGGTCAGCAAGCTTATGGCCTTGCAAAGGAATTAGGTATTTCTGTACATGAAGCGGCTGGATTTATAGAGGCCTATTTTGCTCGTTATAAGCGTGTTCATGAGTTTTTAGAAGAGTGTAAAAAGAAGGCTCGTTTGAGCGGGCGAGCTGTAACTATAACAGGCAGAGAGCGTGACATTCCCGATATTCATAGCAAAAATCAACTCTTACGTGTTCAGGCAGAAAGGCTTGCCATTAATACACCGATTCAAGGGTTTGCAGCTGACTTAATCAAGCAGGCGATGCTACTTGTGGATGCGCGCATTAGAAAAGGGCATAAGTTAAGTTATATGATTTTACAAATTCATGATGAACTTCTCTTTGAAGTTCCAGACTTTGAGCTCATGGATATGGAGCATATAGTTAGATCTTCCATGCAAAATGTTATAAAGTTAAAAGTTCCTTTAAAGGTAGATATTGCGGTTGGCAAAAATTGGAAGGAGTGTTAACCTTGAGGAAAGTCGCCGTTACGGGTGGACTTGCATGCGGTAAAACGACGGTATGCAGCCTTTTTAAGGACATGGGAGCTTATGTTGTAAGTTCCGACGAGATTGTCCACAAGTTGCTTTCTCCTAGCACAGATATTGGAAAAAAAGTAATCGATTTTTTGGGACGTGATATTGTTGTAGATCAGCAAATTGATCGAAGTCAAATTGCTAGAAAAGTATTTCAACATGCAGATCTCTTGAAGGGTTTAGAAGAAATTATCCATAGTGCCGTGCAAAAAGAGATAGATAAGCACTATTTGGATGCCAAAAAAAACAAGCAAGTTAAGCTTTTTTTGGCAGAAGTTCCCTTGCTTTTTGAAACAGGAAGTGAGAGATACTATGATGCTGTGATAGTCGTTGTTGCTAAAGAAAGTGTATCCAAAGAGCGTTTTTTTAGTAGAACACAATGCATGAATGATGAATATGAAAGGCGATCAGCGCGTCAGTTACAAGTAAGTGATAAGCAAGCAAAAGCTGATTATGTAATCATGAATCAAGGAAACTTTGAGGAGCTCAAAGTTAAGGTAAAAGAACTTTTTAACCAATTAACGCAATGACTTAAGTTAGTTTTAAGTCAGAGAAGATGAGGGAGTTGCAATTTTCTCAAACAGATCTTCTAGTGAAAATTAGAGGGCTTTTTCTCTTAATATTTAAGGGAATCTTTCTTACCCGCGTTGCCAAGAAATTCAAGGAATCGAATGAATAACCAAGAACACACATCTCAAGAACAGAATACGCACCAAGATACACATAGAGAGCAGAATGCACATCGAGATACGTATCGAGAGCGTCCACGTCGCACAGAGAGGCGTAAAGGTGACGAAGTGCGAGAAGAGCAGAATACACATCGAGAACAAAATGCGCATCGTGAACGCTCACATCATGCAGAAGAGCACAAGAGTGATGAGGTAAGAGAAGATGAGGGTGTTGTAAGTCAAGAGCCAGAGGTGTATATAAAAATTTCTGATCTTCAGCGTACAAGTATTGAAGAGCTTAATCAGCATGCGCGTCAACTTGGAATTAGAAATTTGAGTTCTTTAACAAAGTCTCAAGTTGTTTTTGAAATTGTTAAAGTGCGTGCACTAACGTATCCCAATGAAGTTCTATATGGTGAGGGTGTATTAGAGATATTACCAGATGGCTTTGGGTTCTTGCGCTCTCCTATGTATAATTATTTGCCTTCTGTAGAAGATATTTATGTATCTCCTGCTCAAATACGAAGATTTGATTTGAAAAAAGGAGATACAATTTGTGGAACGATACGTTCTCCCAAAGAAAAAGAAAAATATTTTGCGCTTCTAAAGGTAGACAAAATTAATGGAAGGCTTCCTGAACGCTCTAAAGAAAGAGTGCTTTTTGAAAATTTAACACCTCTCTATCCAGATGAGCGTCTGGTTATGGAAACAACAAAAGATCTTTTGTCAACGCGTGTATTAGATCTTGCATCTCCCATTGGAAAAGGGCAAAGAGCATTGATTGTAGCTCCTCCTCGCTCTGGAAAGACGATGCTTTTACAAAATATTGCCAATGCGATTACAACGAACAATCCAGAGACAATTTTAATTGTACTCTTGATCGACGAGCGTCCAGAAGAGGTGACGGATATGAGCCATCATGTAAAGGGAGAAGTTGTTGCATCCACGTTCGATGAGCCTCCAGAGCGCCACGTACAGGTAGCTGAGATGGTAAGTGAAAAAGCAAGGCGTTTGGTTGAGTGTGGTCATGATGTTGTTATTCTTCTTGATAACATTACGAGGCTTGCAAGGGCTTACAATACGATACAGCCTCATTCAGGAAAGATTTTGAGCGGTGGTGTGGACGCAAATGCTTTGCACAAACCAAAACGCTTTTTTGGTGCTGCAAGAAATATTGAGAAGGGTGGTTCGTTAACTATTATTGCAACAGCTCTTATTGATACAGGCTCTCGTATGGACGAGGTTATCTTTGAGGAATTCAAAGGTACTGGCAATATGGAAGTGGTTCTTGATAGACGCCTTGCAGATAGAAGAATTTTTCCAGCAATTGATTTGATTAAGAGTGGAACTCGTAAAGAGGAACTTCTTTATCACCCAAGTGAATTGGAAAAAATTTATATTCTTCGCCAAGCCCTAGCGGATTTGTCTCCGGTAGATGCTATGAATTTACTGCTTGGACGTCTTAAGAAGACAAATAATAATATTGAGTTCTTGCTCTCTATGAAAGATTAGTTTTTAAGAGATGGATCTTTTATGTACTATGATCGTAGTAAGCCATTTTTGGCACCTCTAAAGGATATTTATCGCCTTAATAAGCCGGGCTCAACAAAAGAGACGTACCATGTGGTACTAGATGTAAATGGGTCTGGCATTGTTTTTAATGTGGGGGATAGCATTGCTATATTGCCATCACATGACCTAGAACTTGTTCAAAGAACATTAGATGCTCTTCATGCATCTGGCGATGAAATTATACGTGATAAGCGCTCTTTAGAAGAGCGCTCATTTCATGAGCATTTAAGGTCTAGAGCAAATATTACCAAATTGCATAAAAGTCTTTTAGAGGCAATTGAAGCAAAAGAAAGAAATCTTGTAAAAAAAATACATTTACAAGAACTTATAGAGCCTAAAAATCATGATAAATTTTTGGCATATGCGGCTACTCATGAAGTTTGGGATTGTCTTTTAGATCATCCTGAAGTCTTGTTTTCAGTGCAAGAGATTGCAGATTTACTTCCTCCCTTATTACCAAGATTTTATTCTATAGCATCCTCTCTTGCTGCAGCTCCTAATGAAGTGCATTTAACTGTTGCAATGAGTGATTTTGAGTCCAACGGGAAGAAAAGATATGGAGTGGGCACACACTTTCTTTGTAGGCTTGTAAAAGAACACAATTTACAAGTACCTTTGTATATTCATCCATCAAATGGGTTTACTCTTCCGGAAAATAAGCATGCTTCTATTATTATGGTAGGGCCAGGAACAGGAATTGCACCTTTTAGAGCTTTTATGCAGCAGCGTATATTTGATCAAACCCTTGGAAAAAATTGGTTGTTTTTTGGGGAGTGTACAAGAAAACATGATTATTTTTATGAGGAATTTTGGCAAGACTTGCATGCTAAGGGCATGTTGCGCCTAGACCTTGCATTTTCTAGAGATGCTGCGCATAAGACTTACGTGCAGCACAAGATGTTAGAACAAAAAATGGAGCTTTGGCAATGGCTTGAAGAGGGTGCTCACTTTTATGTCTGCGGTGATTTACATCATATGGCAAAAGATGTGGATGTGGCTCTTCACGCAATTGTACAGGAATGTGGACTTTTAAGTGACTTAGAAACAAAAGCCTATATCAAAAATCTTAAGAGGGAAAAGCGTTATCTTCGTGATGTATATTAGACTTCTATATGCACAAACAATTCTTCATTAACGATGTGTATAATTATGCAAAAAGTCTATTAAAAAAAGGGCCGAATTTTTAAATTCGACCCTTATTAGTAGAAGCTTTATTCGTTGTTTAGACTAGCTTACTTTATGACGCGTTGTTCTTTTATCAAGATAAGTGTCTTGATATTCTTTTAGATCATCATTATGGATTACCCAAGCAGCTCCCTTGCGAGTTGCTTTCATAAGACCTACGCGAGTTGCGTAATAGATCTTTTGTGCAGGCACATTTAAGAGTTTTGCTACTTGGTTAATGGAATGAAATCCTTTAATATTATCGAATAAAAGTTCGCCATTGTAGACAGATTTTGTTCTTGAATATTTATTATCGCGATAATTTTCGAGATCTTTTACATCAATTTCCCAACGTGTCTTTTTTGTTGCTTTAAGTTTGTTTTGCTTAATTGCAACATAAATTGCTTGGCGAGTAACGTTGTTAATTTTTGCAGCTTCTGTAATAGAAACTACTTTTTTCCCAGATGAGTTATCAGAAAGGTCAGTACTTTCTATTTCCCAATTAATTGTTTCTTGATTAGCCATGAGATAATCCTCCGATTGTATTTATATATATTTTGTTAAAACTAAATTAATTTATATATTTAGGATAATCCATTTTATCTTTATGCAGATTTACAAGTCAATAGATTTTTATATTTTATATGTTTTTTATTAAGAATAGGTGATTTTTTTATAAAAAATAGCTTAATTTAGTTTTTAAAAAGAATTAAAAAGAAAAGGGCCTCAAAATAATTAGAGGCCTTGATAGAAGTACAAGATATAATTAATGTTAGATAGCTTTTTTCTTGGACAAACGTCTGTCTAGGTAGTTGTCACGATAGGAACTAAGATCGTCCGAGTGAATAACCCAGGCAGCCCCTTTACGGCTTGCTTTTAGCATGCCAGAGCGTGTAGCATAATAAATCTTTTGTGGGGGTACGTTGAGAATACTTGCAACTTGATTAATCGAAAAATAGCCTTTTCGATTATCAAAAAGTAGTTCGCCATCGTATACAGACTTTGTTCTAGAATATTTGTTTTTGCGATATTCATTGAGGTCATGTATATCAATTTCCCAACGTGTTTTTTTTGTTGCTTTTAGCTTGTTTTGCTTGATAGCAACATAAATGGCCTGTCTTGTGACATTATTTATTTTAGCCGCTTCTGTGATAGATATAATTTTTTTGTCTTGTAAATCATCAGATGTAATGATAGATACAAGGTCTTCTTCTTGAAATTGAGCATTTGTCATAGGACAGCCTCCTTTGATAAAGTTAAATATGAAGTTGAAAAATTTTATTTTTACAAGAGTTTATGCATAAAAAAATAATTTTGGTCAACTGTTTTTTTTAACCGTGGTTTTTTTGTGATTGATTACCTATTCCTTGTAGTTATAAACTTACATTTACACTTATGTATAGCAGGAGAGCTATGATACCTCGTATTTTTAAATACTTTTTTCTTTTTTTGTTAGTGATTTCAATAGGAGTTAATGGAGCAGAGCTTCTTCCAGAGCTTTCTAGCAAAGATGTAAAGAAAAAGCTAAATGAAATTATGAGCGCTCATGCAGAGTATAAGAAGCTTGAATCAAAACTTGTACAAAGGGCCTTGCAAGAGTTTATAAATGAGATGGATTCAACAAAAACTTATTTGACTGAACCAGAAATAGAAAAGTGGACATCCCCTTCAAGTAAGGTTGTAGATCAAGTATTAGAAGAATATAACCAAGGTGAATATGATACTTTTAAAGAGATTTTTCAACAAATGGTACGCGCTATTGAGAGAAGAAATCGTTTAGAAGAAGATATTAAAAATATAGAGCTACCCAAAGGTGTTTTAATTTCAGAATTTAAAGATATGTCTTGGGTGAAGAGTGAAGAAGAGTTAAAAGATCGCTTGACGAAAGTAAAGGCTTTGCAGTTAGAGACAGCAGCAAAACTTAGTGAAGAGTCTAAAGAAGTAACCTTGCAGCGCATCCTTAAGAGAAGAGCTAAGAGGGAGGATGAGTTTTTAACTACGAATGAAAAAGATCGTGAAAACTTCACTTATGCACTTATCTTAAAGGCGACAACTGCAGCACTCGATTCTCATACATCCTACTTTACACCATCAGAGGCGGAGCAGTTTTTGATTCAGGTTCAACAGAAGCTTTTGGGGCTTGGAGTGCAAATTCGAGATGATTTAAATGGTTTTACTGTCGTAAAAGTTCTTGAGGGAGGACCTGCTTTTCAAGGTAAACTTTTGAAGGCTAAGGACAAGATTGTTGCTGTCGACAATGAACCCGTTGTGGGCCTAGATATTGTCGAGGTTGTGGAGCTACTGCGTGGGCCAAATGCCACGTCGGTAGTCTTAACAGTACTTCGAGAGTCAGAAGAAGATGGAAAAAAGAGGGATGAAAAATTAGATATAGCGGTCAAGCGAGGAGAAGTTATATTAAAAGATACACGTATTGAATCTTCTTTTATGCCCTTTGGAGATGGTGGTATTGGGTATATAAAGCTTTATTCATTCTATCAAGATCAACATGACTCTTCTTCTGCAGACGTTGCACGCATCATTGAAGAGTTTAAAGCTCAAAATAATTTGAAGGGTATTCTTTTAGATTTACGTAGTAATCCAGGAGGGTTGCTACCTCAAGCTGTTGCTGTGACTGGCTTATTTATCAATAAAGGGGTTATCGTTTCTGTAAAACATAGCGATGGTAAAATTCAGCATTTGCGCGATTTGGAAGGGGATATTGTATGGAATGGTCCTTTAGTTGTTTTAACCAACAAATTAAGCGCATCTGCTGCAGAAATTGTCGTACAGACTTTGCAAGATTATGGGAGGGCCATCATTGTAGGTGATGAGCACACCTTTGGTAAAGGTACATTTCAAACATTTACATTAGATACAATAGGGCGTGCTAAAGTAAATTCTGAAGGAGAGTATAAAGTAACGAGGGGCAAATATTATACAGTTTCTGGAAAGAGTCCTCAGCTTGTTGGAGCAAGTGCTGATGTGGTTGTTCCAAGTCTTTTTGCCTATGAAGAAGTAGGGGAAAAATATACGACCTACCCACTAGAAAATGATTCGATAGCACCTCATTTTGAAGATGATTTTTCCGATGTTTCAGGTCTTATTTTTCAGCAGCTTTCATGGATTTATCGCACAAAAATGCAGCAGCGCATGACAAGTTATAACCAACATATTCCACGACTTGTATCCAATTCTAAGCAACGCGTGGATAGCAATAAACACTATAAAAACTTGATGGAGAAGTTAGAAAAGTCTCATGTGAGCTTAGATCTTTTTGATGAGGATGAGTTGCCAGATTTTCAATGTGAAGAGGCCTTTAATGTCACAAAAGACCTTATCGTTTTAGAAGCATCAGTTGCATAATATGTATATACACAAACAATTCTTGAACTTGTTTGTGTATATTATTTTAATGAATGTAACTCATTGACAGAATGCTATTCTCTTGATATCTTACTTCGAATCGAACACTTTTAAAGGATACTAAGCGAGAATGGAGAAGCAAAAACGCTGGCAGCTCATTGTGATCGTTGCCGTAATCTTACTAACACTTTACAATATTCTTCCTACTATTTTTTATTATTCTAAGCCGTTGAAAGAACCTATTAATGAGGCTCAAGCACAGATTGTGCAGAGTCAAATTGCATCTAGGGTCAATAGCTTGGAAGATGATGCAAAATCTTGGGTTTTGGCCTTTAGTAAAAATTTAGGGATTACCGCAAAAAATATCTCGTTAAACCCTGATAATCCAAAATATATTCAAGTAACTTTCGAAAATGCTCAACAAGCAGGCCTTTTTAAGCGCATCTTGCCAAGAGCAGGCCTTCTTATTCCTTTTGTGCCTGCACAACTTGACATAAGCCATATATCGCAAAATCCTAATGAAGTTACATTACAAAGACGTATAGGTATTCATTTTGAGAAGGAAACGATGCCTTCTTTTTTTAGTTTTGTACAAAAAGTAGACGAAAAAGGCACGATTACCCCCTTCTATCAAAAACTTGTTTTTGATAGAATAGCCCCTATTGCCCTTGCAATTGCAGGTAAAAGTGAGTCGGCGCAAAATTTAGAGCAGGCACTCGCTCTTCCATCCACTGAGGCCGTTAATTCAAAATTAATAGATCTTTCCAAAAAGATTGTTTTATTTGAAAAGACCTTTGGAAGTGATAGCGAAATTACTAAGCGATACTATGCAAGCTTCACGCAAACAAATGCTTCGAATAAACTCGAACTTATTGACACTCTACAAACTCGTCTAGAAGCTCTGGCAACACAACTTTCGGCAGAGATAAGTACGTTGTCAACAGAGCAAAAAGAGTTGCAAACCAGCCGTGGGTTTGCAGACTCTTCAAAAAGCTCTAAGTTGAAATCTCTAGAAAATGATCAAAAAAGTATCGAGCTTGCAAAAGCAATTATTCAACGCAGTAGTTCCCTCTTTAAGTCAGGGCAAGAGCCTCTTACTTCTGCATCCATTTTGAATAAGCTGCAAGACCTTTACAACAAGATGCCTCCATCTTCAAAAAGAGAAACTCTTTCTTTTGATGGTTTAAATCCTTTTATTGCAGAAATGAGCATTAACTGGGCAAATGATCAGGTTAGCCTTACCCTACAGCCAGAATTGCAAGCTATCCGAGAACAAGAAGCATCAACTGAGACAAACGCCTACTTTACAGATCTTGCAAATACGCTTGTTGTCAACGAGATCGCAAAAATATCTAAAATAGCTGGTGAAAATATCTCTCCGGATATGAATAACTACGTAATCTCTTTAAGAGATCTTACTAACAGCACAAGCTTACTTGCTCTTAATTTAGCAGCTGTTGCTGATGCTGAAAGCACTCTTGTCTTAAAGCAACTCAATACTAATTGGCAAAGAGAAAGCACAGATCTTACTTCAGAAAACTTTCCTATCATGAGCTTTAAAGACTATCAAAACCGTAAACCGGAAGATAAAAAACTGGGGCTTGTAATTTATTCTCCGTTATCTTCTGAAGAAGAAACATTGCCCGGCTTCAAGCCGAGCTCTATTTATGTTATTGCAAAGGGGTTGCAACCACTTGCTGAGCAATTTAGTAAGAATCAAGAGTCTGCTTCTGCTAAACTTTTTATTGATGACTATACAAAGTTACAAGAACTTTTACAACAACAAGGGTTCTTTGGCTATCCTGCAGTTGCCTACAACTTTGGTCCGGAATTTAAAAACGACTATATTTTTGAACTTGATGATTACTATAGCTTTTTAATTAAATCAACACGTGAAGCATTCTCAGTACATGGTACAAAACACTTTGCTGTGCTTGAATTTACGGATGTGGAACAACGTATACTTGCTTTAAACCGTATTGAAGATAGTATGCATGAAGATCTTTTAAAATGGAAAGATGCTTATCACGCAGCTCAAGTTGATTTGAATTTAAGAGCACGTTACGACGTGCCTCCCGTTACAAAAAGTGTCTACTGGGATAATGTTAAGCTAAGTTTTGCAAAATATTTTCGTGGTGATGACCGCAAAATTCTAAAATGGGGTCTGGACTTATCCGGTGGTAAAACTGTACGCATCGGCCTAAAAGATCAAAATGGAAAATCTGTCACAGATCCAGCAGCACTAAAAGAGGGTGTCAATGAACTTTATAAACGCGTCAATAAAATGGGTGTTTCTGAAGTTGGCATCCGTGTTGAGGGAACAAATATTATTCTTGACTTTCCTGGATCTCAAGGTTTATCGGCAGCTGAGCTCATTAAAGCCTCTTCCATGTCCTTTCATGTTGTAAATGAAAAGTTTGGAAAAAATAATCAAGCTCTTGCTTCTAACGTCAACCAATTTTTGCAAGAAGTTTGGAATGAGTCGGTTGTAACAAACCGAAAAGGTATTGATGAAATCAACCAAATCGCATGGCGACATTTAGGCGGAACTAACGATCCAAATGCTGAGGTAATTCCTCAAAGTGAATCTGCAAAGGTCCTTTATGATAGCGGCTTAAGACTTGCCGGAACTAGAGAAGATGCTCCAAGTAGTTCTTTTAGTGATACACTCTCCTCTATTGCTATGTTTAGAGGTGAAGACTTCGTAGAGTGGCAAGGACAATCTCACCCTCTTATCGTCGTATTCCATAACTATGCGCTTGAAGGCTCACGTTTGCAAAATATTCAAGCAGGTTATGATCCTACAAAGGGTAATATCTTATCTTTTGGCGTTGCCTCTTCAAGCACTAACAGTAAGGGACAAAAGTCAAATGCCAGAGATGACTTTTTTGCTTGGACATCACAATTTTCTCAGGAAAAAATTGTAGGTACACCAAAAGAGAGCTATTCTAATGGAGCTGGCTGGCGTATGGCTGTTATCTTGAACGGCTCTATCGTCAATGCACCTACTCTTAATAGTCCACTGAGAGACCATGCAATGCTCAGCGGTCATTTCTCACAAAGAGAAGTAAACCAATTGGCAGCGGATTTAAAAGCTGGATCGCTCAGCTTTACACCTAAAATTTTGTCTGAACAAAATGTAAGTCCTGACCTTGGCCTAGAAGAACGCTCTATGGGCATTACTGCATTTGTTGTTGCAACACTTCTAGTCATCCTCGCCATGCTCGTATACTATCGATTTGCAGGCCTTGTTGCATCTGTTGCAGTTCTCTTCTTGCTCTTAATCATGTGGGGGGTACTTCAAAATCTAGATGCAGCTTTAACGCTTCCTGGAATTGCGGGTATCATCTTAACGATAGGTATGGCTGTCGATGCTAATGTTCTTGTATACGAACGAATAAAAGAAGAGTTTGCCCTCACAAAACGGCTTCCTTCTGCTGTTCAAGCAGGCTATAGAAAAGCGTTTAGTGCTATTATCGACTCTAACATTACGACATTGATTGCTGCTATTATCCTATTACAGTTTGATTCAGGCCCGATTAAAGGCTTTGCGCTCACCTTGATTATAGGTATTATAGCTTCTATGTTTACATCCCTATTCATGACGCGTTATTTCTTTGCTGGCTGGGTACAAAATCCCAAACACAAAGTACTTAACATGCTTAATTTAATTGGTAAAACAAGCTTTGACTTTATTAAGCATAAGAAAACAACTCTCATTGTATCTCTCATCATTGTAGTTGTTGGTGGCTACTTCTTAGTAGCTCAAAGAAATGTAATGCTCGGTATGGACTTTACAGGAGGGTTTGCGCTTTCATTAGAGGTGCCTGAAAAAGCAAATACTAACTATAAGCAAGAAGTTAGCAATGCCCTAATAAAAGCAGGAAGTTCAAGAGGTGACTTCCAGATTAGAGAGCTTAACACACCTGGTAGTTTACGCATCCAGTTTGGAAGAATCATGGAAGAAGCTGGGCATCCATTCTATGGCCTTCCTATAGAAAATAATTCCTCCGATCTTGTTTATAACTATGAACAAAATCCTCGCATAGCTTGGGTAGTTCAGGCCATGCTCCAATCTAACATCTCCTTGAATGAACAAGATTTGGTAACCTTAGATCAAAATTGGAGTGAAATGAGTGGGCAACTCTCAGATACAATGCTCAACAATGCACTTCTTGCCCTGTTCATAGCACTCTTATGTATTCTGATCTACATAACGATACGCTTTGAATTTAAATACGCCATTAGCGCAATCCTTGGCCTTGCCTACGATATCGTAATTACACTTTCTATACTGGGCATTTTACATCTTCTTAATGTTCCCGTACAGATCGACTTACAAGTAATTGCAGCCCTCATGACAATCATTGGATACTCTCTCAATGATACAATTATCATCTTTGACCGTATCCGAGAAGACATTCGCCTGATGAAAAAAGTTTCTTTTGAAACAATTGTCAATCATGCGCTGAATGCAACACTTAGCCGCACTTTGATGACCTCTGGAACAACTGTTTTAGTGCTTGCAACTCTTGTCACTCTTGGGGGCAGCTCTATTCTTGACTTTTCTCTTGTAATGACTATAGGAGTAATTGTTGGTACGCTATCATCTCTATTTGTAGCAGCACCACTTCTCCTCTATTTTCATAACAAAGGAATAGAGGAAAAAGATGAACCTGTAACAAGAGGCACTATCGTAAAACTGGGCGTACAATAAATGTACGCCTTCAAACACCCTGCTAGGACGGGTTATTAAATGCGGAGAGTTTTAAGATGACTTTTCAAGATGGCCTGTCCTTAACAGAATGGATATATCCTCCAGATGATCCTATATGGCTTAATAAGATTGTTGCTGACTTTAATATTCACCCTATTATTGCCCAGTTTTTTGTAGCAAGAGGATTTACATCTACAAAAGAAATACACGATTATCTCTACGCAAAACTTCCTGATCTAAATGATCCTCAATTATTTGCTGACATGGACAAGGCAGTCTTACGTATCTGTGAAGCCATCCGTACCGGAGAGGGTGTTTTAATTTATGGTGATAACGATGTCGATGGCATGACGGGAACTGCACTACTTACAGAATTTTTGCGCTCAATTGGAGCACATGTGTTCTTTTATGTTCCAAACCGCAATTCATTAAAGCAGAGCATGCTTCTAGATGCTCTTAATTATGCTCTACAAAATCGCTGCACATTGCTCATTACTGTAGATTGCGGCGTTACTGCTGCAAAGGAAATTGAAGAGGTTGTCAAACATAATGTTGATGTTATTGTAACAGATCATCATGAACCAACAGCAAAAATTCCTCATTGCATTGCGACTTTGAACCCAAAGCTTGTTACTAATTCCTATCCAAACCGTGATATCACAGGTGTTGGCGTTGCCTTCAAATTTGCTCATGCCATTACCAACCATTTTGCGGCAACTAATCATCCTCTTTTTAAAAAAATAGTTCTCAAACGCTATCTTGACTTAGTAGCTCTTGGCACCATTGCTGACATGGGCTCTCTGCGTGGAGAAAATCGAATTTTGGTGCGCTATGGTTTAAGACAGTTGCGAAAAACAAGGCGCATTGGTCTTACCAAACTATTCTCAGTTTGTGACCTAGAAGCATCAGAAATTACTACGATAGATATTGCCTCTAAAGTAGCTCCAAGACTCAATAGTTTGGGCCGCGTTGCAGAACCTAGAAAAGGTGTCGAACTTCTTCTTATAAGAGACGCACAAGCTGCAGAAACACTTGCAAAAGAGCTAGACCTTTTTAATATTGAAAGACAAAAAATCGAACAAGTTGTTTCTGAAGATGTTGAAAAATATATAGAAGCACATCCTGAAATTTTAAAAGAAAAAGCTATTGTTATCTCTTCCAATCAGTGGCACTCAGGAGTCATTCCCATTGTAACGACGCGTATTTGTAAACAATATAACCGCCCTACAGTGATGATTGCAATCGATGGCGGTATCGGTAAGGGATCTGCAAGAACTATTCGTGAATTTCCCTTGCTTCCAGCCTTTAGAGAAAACGCAGATCTTCTCTTAAACTTTGGTGGTCATGACTATGCAGCGGGTCTTACCATAAAAGAGCCGCATATTGAAGCATTTAAAGCCAATTTTCTCTCTTCTGCTAATCACAAGTTACAAGAATGTGATATGGTCTCTAAAGTCCAAATTGATGCAAAAGCTGATTTTAGTGAACTTTCTTTTGATTTCATGGAGTCACTAGCTCTTTTAGAGCCTTATGGCAATGAAAATCAGCCTCCTTTGTTTTATTGTGATGCAAAGCAAGCATGGCCTCCAAGGATCGTTGGAAGATCTCACTTAAAGCTTTATTTAGAGCAAAATGATCGCATGCTAGAGGGCATTGGTTTTGGTATGGGTAAGCGTATTGCAGAACTTAAAAAGCGTAACTTAGTGCTCAGAGTTCTCTTTACACCTACCATCAATCGTTTTCAAAATAAGCTGAGCATACAGCTTCATGTTCGCGATTTTAAAGTTTTATGATCGCTTTGGATCAAGTGATTCAAGGAACAATTACCTCTCTTGCATTTGGAGGAGCAGGTATTTTCCGATATAACCATTTTGTCATTTTCGTTCCCTATACATGTATAGGAGAAGAAGTCGAAGTCCGCATTCAAAAGGTCTCTAAAAATTTTGCAACAGCTCTTCTTATAAAAGTACTCACGCCAAGTAAAGAGCGTATCGAAGCGCGCTGTCCTCATTTTAGAGTATGCCCCGGCTGTCAAATTCAACACCTCTCTCAAGCAGCTCAAAATCATTATAAACTCTCATCTGTTCAAAATGCACTCTGTAAACTGGATATGCCTTCTTCTTCTATCACTTTTCAAGAAACTACAAAAACATGGGAATATAGACGCTACATTAAACTTGCGCTTCATAGCACAAACAATGGCTTTAAAATGGGTTATATTGCTCATGATAATAAATCTCTTATAGAAATTGGCTGCTGTCCTATTTTTGTTAATGAACAAAATCAGATTATTCAAAAACTTCAAACATTTACCCATAATCTTGATAATGTAACACCGCAAAAAGGCTCTGTCACAGTATTTAAAGCAGATAAAAGCTTTATTTTATCTTTTTGCTTTGAAAAAGAAATCCCAAAAAACATAAGGTTGCTTGCTAAAATAGCCCTTCAAGAGGGAGTATGCAAAGGAATACAGATACAGAGTGCAAATACATGCTTTTCACTAGGAGCAACTCACGTAGCATTTTCCTTCGAGGGATTAAACATTTTAAGCCATCCAAAAGCATTTATACAGGTTCATGAAGAACAAAGCTCTCTTCTCTACAAAAAATTATATAAGCATATTCTTGCAAGCCACGCAAAAAACGTTCTAGACCTCTATTGTGGGATTGGAATTACAACGCTTTTACTTGCAAAGATGGGTCTTAATGTAATAGGGATTGAAAAAAATAGAGAAGCTGTAAAACTTGCAAATAGTAATAAAAAAAGTAATGAGATTCAAAATGTCAAATTTCTACAAGCATCCGTTGAAAATGTGCTAGAAAAGACCCTGTCGAGCTTCAAAGCAGATACTGTGATCATTAACCCACCCAGAACAGGTATTGATAAAAAAGTAATCCAAGCACTTGGAAAAGCGCGTCCCAAAGAGCTTATCTACATCTCTTGCATGCCTAGCACACTTGCAAGAGATGTTTCCCTGCTGCAGCAATATGGTTACCATGTTGTTCAAGGGCAAGCTTTCGACATGTTCCCTCAAACAGGCCATGTGGAAACCCTACTTATCCTGATGTATTAACCATTAGTTCTTTGCAGTCTTTTTTGTCCCAAGCATGTTTTAGATGTGAGTGTACCTTGTTAGAAATGCCTCCTAAAAACTCGATAGCTCTGAGGAAGCGTACTCTTGTACGATCTTTACCAAGAAGAGCAACGGAGTCAAAAAATGGAGGTCCAAAAACTTTTCCCATAATGCTTGCAAAAAGAACTGGCATGACAATCTTTTTATGGTTGACACCAAATACTTCTGCAATGACCCTGGATGCATTTTCTATACCAGACCTTCCCCAATCTTCATTCTCATCCATATGCCAAATGACACTTTGTAAAAGGAGTGCTGACTGGTGAGCCGTTATTCCTTTGGGACAAAGCAAGTCTAAGTGCAGAGGAATATGATCGATAAAGAAAAAATCACACAACTCCATAAACTGCGAAAATGTTTTAATACGCGTATGAACAAGGGGCATGAGTTTTCCCATGAAAACATCGTTAAATTGCCACTCTTTTATCCTGTTCCAGAGATTGTCCTGAGGTATATTTTTAATAAGATATTGTTGGTTTATCCAGTCGAGTTTTTGTATGTCAAAAATAGCACCAGAGACACCTATGCGCTTAGGATCAAATGCTGCTACAATCTCTTCTATAGAATAAACTTCCTTGTCGTCTGTCATGCTATAGCCCATCAAAGTCAAGAAATTCATAAAAGCTTCCGACAAGTAGCCACTATCTCTGTAATAGAAAATGGATGTAGGGTTTCTTCTCTTAGAGAGTTTTTTGCCATCCTTGCCAAGAAGAAGGGGCATATGCATAAATACGGGCGGTGTCCAGCCAAATGCTTCATAAAGATAAAGATGCTTGGGTGTAGAGCTGAGCCATTCATCTCCTCTAATTACATGAGAGATTTTCATGAGATGGTCGTCCACTACATTTGCAAGGTGATAGGTTGGAAATCCATCCGATTTAAGAAGCACTTGATCATCTACATCGGCCCATGGATAGACACAACGTCCTTTGATGCCATCTTCGATGATACACTCACCACTGAGTGGTACCTTTAATCGCACAACATAAGGCTTGCCTGCAGCAATATGCTCTTGTACCTCTTCAGGAGTGAGCGTGCGGTAGCGTCTATCGTAACCTTGGCGAGCGCCTGTTTTAGCTGCAATCTCTCTCATTTCTGCAAGCTCTTCAGGCGTTGCAAAACACTTATAAGCTTTTCCTTGATCTAAGAGCTTTTGACAATACTCTCTATAAATAGAATAACGCTCAGATTGCCTGTAAGGAGCATAAGGTCCTCCTACATCTGGACCCTCATCCCAAGAAATTCCACACCACTTGAGGGCATCATAAATGTTTACCTCATACTCCGGTCTACTTCTTGTTTGATCCGTATCTTCGATGCGTAAGATAAATTTTCCTTGAAAGCGCTTTGCAAAAATTACATTAAAAAGCGCCATATAAGCAGTTCCAACGTGTGGATCGCCAGTTGGGGAGGGCGCAATACGAACGCGTACATTACTCATCACTTTTCCTCTTTAAAAAAGGGAAATTTTCGCGCTTTACGCGATAGATTTCAAGAGAAATCTAAAAAGAGGAGCCCTGACGCAAAATTGCTCCATGAAGAAAAAACTTGAGTCGGTTAGGGCGGATTGTGTATCCTTGCTTGGCATGTTGCTATTTTAGGGGATTTAGATGCCAGGTATTATTGTTGTTGGAACTCAGTGGGGTGATGAGGGAAAGGGAAAAGTAATCGATTTGCTTTCGCATCAAGCAGACTTTGTTATAAGAGCGCAAGGTGGCAATAACGCGGGACATACGATTCTTATTGGTAAAGAAGAATTTAAATTACATTTGATACCCTCTGGTATTCTCTACGATCATACAAAATGTTGCATTGGTGGTGGTACCGTTATAGACCCAGAAGTTTTGTTTAATGAAATGGATACATTAAAGCAAAGAGGTATATCTTTTGAAGGAAGGCTTGGAATATCATCTGCAGCCCATATCATCTTTCCTTATCACAAGTTATGGGATCTGCTCATAGAGGAGAGAAAAAAGGATAGCGCCATTGGTACGACAAAAAAAGGAATAGGTCCTTGTTATGCAGATAAAATTAATCGTATCGGTATAAGAGTTGCTGAATTGATTTCTCCAGATCAGTTAGAGATTGCTTTAGAAAAAGTTCTGAAAATTAAAAATGAAGAGTTGGAATGTGTTTTTAAAAAACCAGCATTTGATTTTAAAGAAATATTTAATGTTTATAGGGCTTATGGAGAACGTTTAAAGCCTTATGTTGAACCTGTAGAAGATTTGATTTATGAGGCCTTGCAGGCAGGGAAAAAAGTGATTTTTGAAGGTGCTCAAGGCACATTCCTGGATATAACATTTGGCTCATATCCTTATGTGACTTCTAGCCAAACAATAGCATCTGGAATTTGTGCAGGTGCAGGTATTGGTCCAACATCTATCGATCACACAATAGGTGTTGTGAAAGCCTATACAACTCGAGTAGGTCTTGGGCCATTTCCTACAGAAATGAAAGAGGAAGAGACCTGTATTGATCCCATTCTTTCACGTGAAATTGGTACAACAACTGGAAGAATAAGAAGAATTGGTTGGTTTGATGTACCTCTTGTAAAACAAGCAATTCGCTTAAATGGTATTGATTCTATTGCTTTAATGAAGTTAGATGTTTTAGATCATGTTGAAAAGATTAAGATTTGTACTGCTTATGAGCATAAGGGGGCTATACTTAAAGATTTTCCTGTGCTAAAAGAGAGTTTTGAAAAAATAACGCCCCAATACCAGATAATGGATGGTTGGATGCAATCCACAAGAGATATAAGATGTGTAAGCAATCTACCCCTCAATGCACGTCGTTTTATAGAAACAATAGAACAGCTTTGTGGTGCGCAAATGTGCATTGTTTCTGTAGGACCAGAAAGAGATAGTACATTAATTGTAAAAGATATTTTTAACTAAGGATTGTTTTGACAGTTTATTCTCCTTCAATTATTTCTTCTCCAGTTCGAGAGAATCATATGATTACAAAATCTTGTAATCATATTGCTATCATTATGGATGGAAACAGAAGATGGGCAAAAAAACGTTTTTTACCCTCAATTGCGGGGCATTGGGCAGGAGCTGCTGCTCTTAAGAGAACAGTAAGGGCTGCAAGTGATTTTGATGTTAAGATACTGACAGTGTATGCATTTTCTACAGAGAATTGGTTGCGTCCACAAATGGAGATAAAAGCTCTCTTTAAAGTTTTAGAGTCGTATCTTCTTCAGGAGAGAGAAGATATGGTTGCAGAGGGAGTAAGACTTAATTTTATTGGTGATATCTCTCGATTTCCTGAGTATTTGCAACAAGTAATACAAGAAACAAAAGCAATGACTGCTTATGGGCAAAAAATAGAGCTTGTTTTGGCTCTTAACTATGGTAGTCGGGATGAAATTACAAGAGCTGTGCATCACATTATAGAGGATGTTGAACAAAAAAAATTGAAAAAGCATGAAATTACAGAAGATCTTATCACACATTATTTGGATACAAATAAGATGCAAGATCCTGATCTGCTCATTCGTACAAGTGGAGAGATGCGTTTGAGTAACTTCTTGCTTTGGCAACTTTCTTATGCAGAAGTGTATGTAACTTCTGTTTTATGGCCAGATTTTTCTAAACAAGATCTTGAAAATGCAATAACAGAATATCAAAGGCGTGAAAAGAGGAATGGTGTATGATGAGGCATGCAATGAAAGATTTAAAGCCGCGCCTTATAATGACAACTATTTGCGTGCTTTTTCTTTTTTTCTTTATTGGATTTGCAGAGCATACCTATTTTAAGCCTGTATTTGTTGGAGCCGTAGCTTTTGTTGCATCGGTTGCATTTTGGGAGTATTGCCAAATCGTTAAGATGAAGGGAATCGTGCCTTGCACAAAAGTGGGTATAGTAGGGACTGTTTGTTATGCCTATGCTATTTATTTTGGTATAGAAAGTAGCTTTTTTAGTTTTCTTCCTCTTTTTGTATTGGGTATCATTTTGACGCTTTCATTTTTAATGCGTTTTAATGAAGTAGAAAATGCATTAGCATCCGTTGCGACAACATTTTTCGGTATCGTCTATATCACGGTAACATTTTCTGGAATCATCGTTATTATGTATCATTTTCCGCAAGTGAGTGGTAAAGATGGTCGTCTTTGGCTTATTTATTTACTTGCAGTAAGTAAGATGACGGATGTTGGAGGGCTTTTTATTGGCAGGTTTTGTGGTAAAAAATCACTCATTCCAAAAATAAGCCCTAATAAAACGGTTGCAGGGGCCTTTGGAGGTATTTTATTTGCGGGCATAACAAGTGTAGGTTTTGCTTATGCCACAGGCTTTAAAGAAAGCTCTGCACTTGGTCTTACGCTTTTGCAGTCGATCTATTTGGGATTGATTCTAGGATTCTTTGCTGAGATAGGTGATCTTGCTGAATCGTTGTTAAAACGGGATGGAAAAATTAAAGATAGTAACCCGCATTTTCCAGGTCTTGGGGGTGCTTTGGATACAGTTGATTCTTTACTTTTTACAACACCCATTGTGTGTTTATTTTTACAAGTAGCAATATAAGATGATTATTACAATTGATGGCCCTTCAGGTACGGGTAAAAGTACTGTTGCAAAGCTTCTTGCAGGTAAAACAGGTTTTGTGTTTTTTGATACAGGAGCTATGTATCGGGCAGTAACTTATACGCTTTTAAAACAAGATATTCCCTTCGACGATAAGGCACGTATAGAAGAAGTTTTACAAAACTTTTCTTTTCGTATTGAAACACATTCTAATGAAAAAAAATATTTTGTAGGTAACGAGGAAGTAACATTAGAAATACGTTCACAATATATAACCAAGCATGTCTCTGAAGTTGCAGCACTTTTGGTGGTAAGGCATGCTCTTGTTGAATTACAAAGACGTTTTGCAAAAGATGTCAACGCAGTTTTTGAAGGACGTGACATTGGCTCTGTTGTATTTCCTGAAGCTGATTTGAAAGTATTTTTAACGGCACGATTGGATATAAGGGCGGATAGACGTTTTCGAGAATTTGTATTTAAACATCCATCTGAAGCAGAAAATATGACGAAACAGCAAGTGTTAGAAGATTTGCAAAGAAGAGATTTGCATGATTCAACTAGAGAGCATTCTCCTTTAAAAGCAGCAAGTGATGCTGTTGTGATCGATACTTCTGATAGTACTGTAGAGGAAGTTGTTCAGAAAATTTTTCAGATTTATTTAGATAAGTTGCATACTTAGAAGGAGTACTGAATTGAGCTTAATGTATCGCTTTGTCATAGCTTGTTCGCGTGCTTATTTTTCTTTATTTTTTCGCTATCGTGTATACGGCATACAAAATCCTTATAAGAGAGGTGCAATTATTGCGCCTAACCATACTTCTTTTTTTGATCCTCCTATAGTTTCTGCTGCTTGGCCTCAGGAGGTACATTTTTTGGCAAGTGATTATCTTTTTCGCATACCTCTTTTTGGTGCATTAATTAAGAGTTTAAATTCACATTCTGTTGCAAGAGGAAATGCTGATTTAGGTGCTATTAAAACAGTTTGTGAATTACTTGGAAATGGTAATAAAGTAATTATTTTTCCAGAAGGTAGAAGATCATCAGATGGAAAAATAGCAGCAATTAAGCCCGGTATTGGACTTATTGTTGCTAAAGCGAAATGTGCAGTTATTCCTACGTATGTTTACGGTATGTATGAAGCTTGGAGCCGCAATAGCAAATTCCCAAGGCTATGGGGAAAAGCAGCTGTTGTTTTTGGAACACCTATTTTGTATGAAGAATTTGCTCAGTTGGATAAAAAAAATGCGCAGCAAGCAGTTGTTGCAAGAGTTGAAGTAGCCTTGCATGCACTTGAAAAGTGGTATCTAGACGGTGCAAAAGGTGCGCCTCCTTAAAACTTGCGTTGAAAATTGCGGCCAAGATGACTCGAACATCCACCGAGTTGCCCCGACTAGAACCTGAATCTAGCGCGTCTACCAATTCCGCCATGGCCGCATAATCAACTTATAGGCCAGCAGAGTATAAGCCATCATTCATTTTTGAACACGTAAAAAGCTTGAATTTATTTTTTATTTAAAGAAGTCTCTTGTAAAAGCATGAGGGAATACAAAAAAAGATTTAATCACATAAAAAATTTCAGCAGCGAAGAATTCCTCAGTATATTTGTGTATAGATAATAAAGCTGAAAATTTTCTATACTGGAGGAAGTTTTTATTTATCTTGAGGAGATGATATGGCTGATATTGAAAAAGTAACGGATGATAACTTTGCAGCATCTATTGCAGCAGGTGTTGTATTAGTAGATTTTTATGCAGATTGGTGCGGTCCTTGCAGGATGCTTGCGCCTGTAATTGACAAGGTTGCCGTTGCTATGAAGGGGCAGGCGAAAGTTGTAAAATTAGATACGGATCAAGCTGAAAAGACGGCTGCATCTTTACAAATTACGTCTATTCCAACACTTATCTTATTCAAAGAGGGTAAGGAAGTGGATCGCGTAGTTGGACTGAAGGACGAGCAAGCTCTTTTAGCTATGATTAAAAGGGCACTATAGTAGTGTTTTGGAAGAAGAGGAAGTCTTTTTATCATCAAGAGCTTCCTCCAATTGCACTTCTTGCAGGTGAGGGAAAGATGCCTTTTTTGGTTTTAGAAGGCATTCGGGCAGCTGGTAGGAGGGTTTTGTTGCTTGCAATTCATGGTAGCGCGGAAGATCGTTTGATTTCTTTGGCGGATTATTCAGTTTCTCTTTACGTTACAGAGCTTGGTAAGGCAATACAAACATGCTTAAAGCATGGTGTAAAGGAACTTGTAATGGTGGGGCGTGTCCATCATAAGAATATATTTTCGGTTTCTCTTTTTAAATTGGATTGGACAGCATTTTGTTTTTGGTGGAAATTGAAAGACAGACGCGCAGACAGTCTTTTAAAAGGGATTGCAGATTTGTTTTTTGCGCGTGGGATTACCTTGATGAATTCAGTTAAATATCTACAAAGCCATCTTGCTAAAGAGGGAGTGTTAACAGACAAAAAGCCTTCTTCTTCTCTTTGGCAAGACATCCATTTTGGCTCAAAACTTGCAAAAGAGATAGGGCGCTTAGATATCGGACAAGCTGTGGTTGTTAAGCAAGGCTCTGTTGTGGCTGTGGAGGCTATGGAAGGAACCGATCAATGCATTGAAAGAGCAGGTCTTTTAGCAGGTCCTGGATGCGTTGTTGTTAAAATGGCAAAGCCTAATCAAGATATGCGTTTTGATGTACCTGTAGTTGGTATAAATACGATAGAAAAGCTTATTAAGGTAAAAGCTGCGGCTCTTGCAATAGAAGCAGGAACTACTGTGATCTTAGATCCAGAAGCAATAGAAGTTGCAAATAAACATGGAATTATTATTGTGAGTATTGTATGAAGTGTGTTTTACAAAAAGCCTTTACATTCGATGATGTTGCATTGGTTCCGCAGTACAACAATGTTCCATCTAGAACAGAGCCTAACCTAGAGACATGGCTTACTCGCTCTACAAAGTTGGGAATACCCATCATTGCATCCAATATGGACACAGTTATTTGTGAAGAGCTTGCAGATGTTCTTATTGCACATGGTAGCGTACCTATTTTTCATAGATTTACAGATTTTGAAACGCAAGCACATTGGGTTAAGAAATTTGGTGAAAAGACATATGTTTCTTGTGGTATTCAGACATCTCATATTGATGAGACACGCACTTTGTTAGATATGGGGGCAGCTGGTATTTGTGTAGATATAGCTCATGGCCATTCTGAAAAAATGCTTCGCTTTATAGAAGAAATTAAGAGACTTTGTCCTGGAAAAGAAGTGATTGCGGGCAATGTATGCACGGCAATGGCCTATCATGACCTTGTTAATGCAGGTGCAGATGCTGTTAAAGTAGGAATTGGCCCTGGAGCTGCCTGTAAAACACGTGTAGTTACAGGGTTTGGTGTGCCTCAATTCACAGCTATTCAAGAGTGTGCAGAAATAGCGGAAAAATTGCGTATACCGCTCATTGCAGATGGTGGAATAAGGTCGAGTAGAGATGTTGTTTTAGCGCTTGCTGCTGGTGCTAGCTCTGTAATGCTTGGAAAGCTTTTTGCACTCACTAATGAAAGCGCTGCAAAAAAGAGAAATGGCCCAAATGGAAAAGAGGCTAAATATAGGGGCCAAGCAAGTGAAGATTTTCAGGTGGAATACTATGGTGGCTTGAAAGAGAAGACTGTAGCAGAAGGTATCGATTTTTGGTCCATAGTCAGTGGTAGCGCAGAAAAGTTAATTAACGAGCTTTTAGGTGGCTTGAGAAGTGGCATGACTTATGGTGGCGCTCGTAGTTTAAAAGAATTACAGCGAAAAGCTGAATTCGTAGAGGTTTCTGCTTCCTATATGGCAGAGAGCTTTCCAAGAATTTCCTAATTAACAATTTCGACAAGGTCAGAATATACACAAACAAGTTCAAGAATTGGTTTTGTATACTTCATGGGCATTTAGAATTTTTGATTTTGTTATTTGGGAAAGATAGCTATCTTTTGCAATGCACCAAAGAAAGATGAGGGTATCTAATAAACGCCAGCTCGATTTTCAACTATCAGCTAATCAATAACTTGAATAGTTAAAACACGGAGACGCGGAGACACGGAGACTTATAATTTATCATTTATGATGCGTTCTACACCGTTTAGGATATCCAAATAAAGTGGTTCTCTAATTTTACACCCTTTGTATGTTACATTTACAGGGACTTGTGTTTGAATTTGCAATCCTTGCAACGACAATTCATGACATAATGCAGACTCATATACACTTTCAAGCAAACCAGGCCCTCCAAGCACCTTATGGACTTCAATAGCTGCTCCAATAATTT